>PWGR01000290.1 GCA_003554565.1 Clostridia bacterium | reverse complement strand
TCGCCAGCTTTACCGGGCGAAGGAGGCCGGGAGGAACCGGGTAGCTGTCGGTTGAGGAAATGCCGGACCGGAAAATGCTGCCCGGCCCGGCCATACTGCTACCGGTCTTTTGCCAGGTTCTCCAGGTGCTGCAGAACGCCGGGATCGATAAATCCGGGCTTTGGCATGCGTTCCTCGAAGTTTTCCTCGCCCACCCAGGCATCCAGCTTCATCTGTGCCTGCTCATCCAGCGAATCAGACGGCTGTACATCGTAGCCCAACTGGTTCAGGCACCCTGTTACCCGCCGGGCCACATCTTCCCTCAGCTGCAGCAGTGAATCAGGGTCGGGTCGCTCGAAATACAGGTAGAACAGGTTCAGAAGCCTCTCCATTTCGTCGATGGGGCGCTCATGATCGTCCACCCGCAGGTCGATGTAGCGGTCGAGAGCACCGCCGTAACTGCCTCCCTCGCGTACCACCAGCAGTCCCGCGCCCTGCTGACCCCGGCGGTCGCCGCCAGCGGCCTGCCCGGCCTGCAGGGCCGCCACCATACGGTCGGCTAGTCGTCCTTTGGATTCCTCGAAACAGCCTGCCATATCTTCTACCACTTCGCGGCTGGCCAGGATGTTGCCCTGGCAGCTGTAGCCGTCGCCGGTCCGGTGACCGGCCCACGTATTGCATTGCTCGCCGGTGTAAGCGGCGGCGCGGCCCTCCGCGTCCACCACGGCGAGCTGCCGGTGAGCTGCTCCCTCGTCGGCAGCTGTCAGGCGCCGGACGACCTCTTCGGCTGAAAGACGTTCTTCCAACAGCTGGAGACCATCTGGCCCGTACTTCATGTTGGCGTGCGCCTGTGTGGCGACGGCGCCGATTTCTGCCCGCGCCCAGGGCACGACGACGCCGGGAGCGAAAAACTTGGACTGCACCGCCACGCCCCACTCTCTGGCCTCCAGGTCACAGGCGACGATTGAAAATGTTGACGGATAAATACACTGCACACTAGCACCTCCCCCTGACATTCGGACGCCACTTTCATCCAGATCATTCTTCGACTGAAACGCTCGCGTTCCTGCTCTGCGCCTACAGCTCCCCGCGCACCTGCTGTCTTGCAGTTCGGTCGATATGCAGGTGATTAGCCCCAGCATACCTGCGTGCCGCCTGTGACCATTTTGGGACAGGATTTGCCCCGCGGGACAAGAACTCCTGTAGACGGAACGACCTCCACAGCACCGCCAGCTCCCAGATGGGAGGGTTTCGGATCGGATCCAGTCAGGCAAACACCCGGGGAAAAATTGTCAAGCTGCTCCTGCTGCTTTCACTGCCCTATCTGGCCACCAGTATTAACATAGATGGATTTGTCAGCCTCCTGCCTCTTGTACGACAAGACTTCGGGCTCACGCGCGCTCAGGTGGGTCTTTACACTACCTTCTTCTTTGCTGGCGCCGCGGTTCTGGCCATATTTGCCGGAAGCCTGGTGGACCGCGTAGGATCAAGAAGAGGAATCCTGCTCGGGTTGAGCTGCATGGGATGTGCAATGCTCCTTTACGGCGTTGCCCCGTCGTACTCGATGATATTGTTTCTGGCCATTTTCGCCGGTCTGGGACTGAGCATTATCACGCCATCGGTCAACAGGGCAGTTCTTACTGGGGCTCCTCCGGGCAGAAGGGCCACATCCATGGGAGTCATGCAGTCGGGAATAGGGATAGGTGGATTCACCGGTGCAAGCCTCCTGCCCGTGCTCGGTGCGAGCATCGGCTGGCGCTCCTCCATCCAGGGCACCGCTGCTCTTTCCATAGTCATAGCGATAATTGTCTTTTTTGCCTACCGCGATGAAGAGGAAATCCCCCGGGCAGTGACCGGGGCGGCGGCATTGAAGGAGGATCTGATTTCGCTCTTTGCCGACCGGGATCTTTTGTGCGCGTGCATTATGGGAACTGTGTACGGGTCTGTCAGCGCCTCAGCCATATTCCACTACACCGTCTTTTTGTCCGAGGATTTACATCTGACAGCCGGGCTCGCGGGTCTGGGACTGGGGCTCATCCATATTGGGGGGATCGCCGGGCGCCCGATCTGGGGATGGCTGTCTGATGGGATTTTCGGTGGTGATCGGGCCAGAACTATGCTTGCTCTGGGAGTTCTGATATCCGGCCTGTATTTTTTGGTCGGCATGGTGGCCTATGGAGCTTATCTGCCCCTGTCAATCATTGTTGTGCTGTCACTTCTTCTCGGGCTCTCCGTCCTCAGCTGGATACCCGTGTACTTCGTCACGGTGGGTGAGTTGGCCGGCGAGGGGCAGGTGGGCACGGCGACGGGGCTGGCCATGGCCTTCAACCGGAGCGGCATGCTGTTGGCTCCTCCTCTATTTGGCCTGCTGGCGGATGCCACCGGCACCTATCAGGCTGGGTGGCTGCTGTTGGGAGCAATCATGGCGATTGCTGCCCCCGGGTTTTATCTGTGGAAAAATAGACGGGACACATGATCAGTCCCGTGATTTGTCTGATGGCCGAACGATGCCGCAGCGGCACCGTTCGAGATGCTTCCGTGCAGTGGCCGGGATGGGCTGTGTCCGGATCATAGACCCAGATGAGCCTTCCGGCAGAATGCAGTCCCTCTGCCGGGTGCTTCAGGTGGGAAGACCTCGTACTGGATGCACCTGGAGCAATCATGCTACGGCAGCGCCCTGTGCGTGGGGATGAGGGCTCTTGCCCGCACGAATTGATGATCTATCTCTTTACAATGAGCCCGAGAGTCATTAACGTGTATATGGGACAGCGATTAATTTGCAGACTCAAACATTCCGTATGCAAAAACATACCCCATTTCGCGGTTTAAGGAGTAATGTTTCATGCAAGATGACGTACAGACGCAGGAGTCTTCACAGCAACGTCACCCGGACCGGGCTACGGTCAGAAAGAGGCTTGTGTTGATCTCTATCATATCGGGGCTGCAGATAATGGCCATGATGATTATGCGGCAGAACGCGCCGCTGTACCTGGAAAGCATCGGGGCCTCTGACCTGGCAATGGGGTCAGTGGTGGCGTCTTTTGCTGCCCTGCCCCTTCTGATCGCCCTGCCCAGCGGTGTAGTGATGGACCGCATAGGATACCGTTCTGCCATAATGTTCGGTTCCGGGAGCATGGTGGCAGCGTCTTTCGCCCTGGTGTTTCTGCCCCCGACTCCGGTGGTGATGGTGACCCAGCTCATCGCGGGTTTTTCCAACATACTTGTTATTCTGGCTACTCAGGCCTACGTATCGAATATGGACCACCCATCCAAGCGGACGCAGAACTTCGCCCTCTGGTCGCTGTCCTTCGGATTGGGTCTTCTCGTGGGCCCGCCCATTGCCGGCGTGCTGCAGGATACATGGGGATTTCCCATAGCCTTTTTCGCTGCCGGCATGGTCTCTGGCCTGGTCACACTGGTGAGTAGCCGCATGGTGGAGGTGGCTCCCGCCGGAGCAGAGAATCTGCAGGTGAGCACCCTGTACCGGGCGGTGCGCCGTGAGGTCCCCCAGATCACCGAGCTGAGCCGTTCACTTTTGCGCAAGCCCGTGGTGCAGCTGTCCATCGGTGTCAGCGTATGTGTGTTGTTTGTCATAACACTGCGGACCAGTTTCTACCTGGTGCATCTGGAGCGCATCGGATTTTCGGCCACCCGGATTGGAATTCTCGTCGCCACGCAGGAGGCATTTGCTCTGGTGTTTCGTCCCTTTTTGGCTGCCATGATAGGAAGGTTCGGGGCGGTGCCATTGATGCTTGGCTCTCTGCTGGCCGGCGGTGTCGGTATGGGGGCGGTTCCCTTCCTCGACGGCTTCACCCCACTTCTGATGGCGGCCATGCTCGCGGGCCTCACGCCGGCGTTTACTCAGCCCATAAGTATGATCCTGATGTCGGTCAGCGCACCTGATCACCAGCAGGGCACCGCCATGGGCCTGCGGCAGATGGCGAATCAGGCGCCTCTCTTTGTCGGCCCATTGTTTTTTGGCGCGGTCGCCACCCTCATGGGAGTGCGGGCCGTATTCATAGTAGCCGCTGCGGTCCTTTTCGGCGGTGCGGTAGTCCTGTTTGCTGCGAGAGACTACGTGCGGGAGGCCGTGGGCAAGTTTTGATCTGCCGCCGAATCCTCCCCGCGTCTCATAAGGGAGCCGGGATCCCCCTTACACCGTATGCACTGGTCCCTGGTTCACTTATCTGGTATCGTCGGTAGTGGACCCTGCAACGGGAAGTCCCGGGCAGCAGGGTATTTCTCTTAAGGAGGATTTCATTGTGTCCGATCTTTTGGAAAAGGCTCAGGACCTGGGCCGGGCCATGACGAAAACCGAAACTTACGAGAAGCTCAGCCGGGCGGAACAGCTCCTGAACGAAGACCCCGAGGCGCAGGCCCTTCTGGAAGGACTGCAGGCCGTCCAGGACAAGGTTCAGCGCCTGCAGGCGGCGGGCCTTCAGCCCACGGAAGAGCAGATGGAGGAAGTGCAGGAGGCCAGGAGCGACATGGACGATAATGCCGCTGTGGCTGCCTTCATGCAGGCTCAGTCCGAGTTTGGGGAGCTGGTCAAGGAGGTCAACGGGGCCATAAGTGAAGGTATGAAGCAGGAATCTGCCGAGGACTCCGGAGAGTGAGCTCGGTACAATAGCGCGGGGACGGGATGACGATTGCACCGCCGGGCTCGTTCCCGCAGCTTTTCACTCTCTCCCGCCGCGATTTTCTGTTTTTTTCCGCTGACCCACGACTGCTCCGGTGGCATGGAGAAGCAAGATTTCCGTGTCGCAGCAGGCGCCAGCATTTGAGTTCTAGTGGTCACAAGCTTTCTCGCGCAAATTGGATGTCAGTTGAATACACTCGCACCGGTCCTGCAGAGTACTGGCAGATGGTCGTGCCACGCGGTCCTATTTTGCCAGAGTCAATACCGCGCATACAGCCTTCTTGCGGAAAATGCGGGGGCTGAGCGTATATGTAAGCGGCAGGATGCCCAGCTACGTGCCGGCGCGAAAGTGGCACCTGGGGGTTGATCTCTTGTAACTGGACATCCCCGCCTGAAGCAAGTGCGGCTCACAATCCCCTCGTTCAGCGTACAGGATCCAGCTGCTGGCTCCGGTCTGCGGTTGGATTTACACCGGAACGACAAAAAACTGCAAGAAAACGCAGAAAAGCGTTTTACAAATCGAGATAATGTGATAGTATGGATTTGTGGTAGGTCGAGAGGACGGATGCCCTTCTCTATTTCATTTCCTCCGGCCAAGAGTCACTCACAAACATCCGTCTTCTCGACCCTCTGTTTGCCCTCACAAATTTCTATCCTCCGGGATACATCATTCACCCACCAACATCCGTTTCAGCACTAAACTTATTTGTCACAGGTGACGGGCAATCCTCTATGCGTTCGCTTGGTGCGGGGGCACATCTGTATATGAATTGACTACAGCAATACTTGCTGTTATACCGGGGCATACAGGGATACGTGCAAATAAGCACTTTGTTGTGTTCTGTGTGGTCATGCGCCTGACCGCACGATCTGCATCCTTTGCAGAGAAGGAGGACCTGTCTGACGGGTGGGATTGCTGTACGAGGTTATCTTACGCTCGCGCCGCAGATGGACAATGATATAAATTTTTCAACCAGCCAGGCCGGGAGGGGGGGGGTGTTTTGGTCAAATTCCGATGCCGGGGACGGAGAGGAGGTCATCTATGAGGCGCAGGGCATCATGGGCGGCATCGTCGTCCCCCCGCTTTAGGGCCAGGCGTATACAGCTGACCAGGGTGGCGCAGCGCATCTTCCGTTTTGCATCACTTGCGCGGATGTCTTCAATCATACGCTCTGCGGGTCGCGGCGGATGGCGCCCCATTCTTCGAGCAAGCTCTACCTGCAGCAGCATGTTTTCCAGGGCCAAGTCGGGGTCCGGTGTGGTTTCTCCGTGGGCAACAATCCCGGCTGCCTGTCGGACCCACCCGTCAGCTTCCTGCAGGTCTCCGGTGGCAATATAGCAATGTGCGATTTGGTGCGCTGCCGTAATGGCCACTTCGGGAGTGCAGTTGTCACGCTGCTCCCAGGCTGACAGTAGACTTATCACTGCTTCCTCGGTTTCTCCCCGTAGTCGGTGGATCAGTCCCAATCCGCAGAAGACCTGTGCGCCGTATTCTTCACTCTCGGTGCTCTCACTTCGGGCCAGCTCCTGCAAAATGTGCTCAGCTTCATGCAGGTCGCCTGTTCCGATCTTGACTGAGCCCATCTGCATACGGAGTGCTTCCGGTATCCCGCCGGGAAGGCTGAGCTCGCGCCACCGCAGGCTGGCCAGCCGCAGTACACTGTCTGCTGCTTCGAAGCTGCGGAGGTGCAGGAGAACGCGCACCAGGGCATCCACCACCTCCCGGTGCAGCTTCCATACCCTGTCTCTGCTCTCGGGTGCCCTTTCCGGGTGCAGTCCCATGACACAATTGAAGGCGCGGAACAGCTGGTCCCGGGCGAGATTGTGATGCCCGCAGCGGTATGCGGTGTCTCCCAGCAGGTAGTGCGCCTGGGTCAGGCGGAGTCGTTCAGAGGGACGTCTCCTTCTTCTCTGCAGCAGCCGCTGGCAGATGTGCAGGGCTTTTGTGTACTTGCCACAGAGGCGCAGCAGGTGAACCAGCGTGTGGTCCAGCTCGTCCTCGTATTTATCCTCCTTCTCCTGTTCGCTGAGAAGCCCCCGGGTTTCGTGCAGGACCGTCCAGGCACGGGATTCTGCCCCCCTGTCGGCGAGTATACGGGCCGTCCGCAGGCGGGCTTTGGGCCCCACCCCGGGCTCCCGCAGGTAAATGTCTGCCATCGAAGGCATCGAGACTTCCAGACGATCGCAGATGTCAGCCAGCAGGGCCGGTGATGGCAGCTGCAGCCCCCTTTCCAGACGGCTGAGATAGGGGCGGCTGCATAGTCCGCTCGCCAGTTCAGACTGGCTCATCTGCGCCTCTTTCCGATGCCGGAGAATCCTTTTGCCCAGTCTGCTCTCCCGCGTCATTTTCTCCCTCCAGTGAGTGCAGCTTCAAGACTCGTTGTGCTGTGGATCTTGCTGTGAATGTGTCCCGCGGGCTGTCCCGCCCGGGGGGCGGTTTCATTATCAGCTGCGAATCATTATGAGGAGCATCTTGAATGGTTCGATGGCCGCTACTGCGTGCGGCTCATCTGCCGGCATGAGTATGGTCGCTCCCCGCTGCAGCT
>PWGR01000185.1 GCA_003554565.1 Clostridia bacterium | reverse complement strand
GGATCACCGCGGGTTACGGCATGGCTCTTGCCGCCCAGGATCTCATCCGTGTGGAGCTCAATGAGGGGGCCGAGGAGTCCGTGCGTGGGGGCGTGTCCGCGAGAGCGCAAGGGTATATGGAACACATGTTTTCCGCCTATGAGGAGTTGGTCGAAAGTCGGCCGACTGCCGTGAACCTCGAATGGGCGGCCAAGATCCAGCTGGAAACGGCCTCCGAGATAGCGTCTCGGGAAGGGTCGGCGGCGGCGATATTTGAGGCGCTGCTGCAAAATGCAGAGAAGATGCATGAGAAAGACATCCAGAGCAATCGGGAGATCGGACGACACGGTGCCGGGTTGCTGCGGGAGGGTGACAGGGTGCTAACTCACTGCAACGCTGGCGCCCTGGCAACGGGTGGCTACGGTACGGCGCTCGGAGTCATCCGCTTTGCCCATGATGCACAGATGAATGTTCAGGCGCTGGCCACTGAGACGCGTCCGTTTCTGCAGGGGGCCCGCCTTACGAGCTGGGAACTGGCGCGGGATGGGATTCCAGTGCGCCTGATTGTTGACAGTGCTGCAGCCTACATGATGTCCCGCGGAGAAATAGACGCCGTCGTCGTTGGTGCGGACCGGGTGGCCGCTAACGGCGATGTGGCAAACAAGATCGGCACGTATGCTATAGCCCTGGCGGCACAAGATAATTCTATTCCTTTCTATGTCGCTATTCCCACATCCACATTGGACCGGGATAGTCCGAGCGCAGAAGGAATACAGATTGAGCGGCGCCCGGGGACGGAGGTAACGCACTTTGGTTCTACTCGGGTGGTCCCCGACATGGTAGAGGCGGAAAACTACGCATTTGACATCACACCCGCCCGCCTGGTTACGGCCATCATCACTGAACACGGGGTGGTAGAGCCACCTTTTGAAGACAACTTCGATAGGATTATTGGGCAACGCGATACGGAGGGGTGAGTATCTTGCTGGATATCAACTTCATCCGGGAGCGCCCGGACAAAGTCAAGGATTCGATGCGAAAGAAGGGCGAGGAGGAGATAGACATCGATGAACTGCTTCAGCGCGATTCGCACTGGCGCAGGCTTCTGCAGAAGCTTGAGAGCCTGCGGGCAGAACGCAACGAAAAATCCAAGGAAATAGGGCAACGTAAGAGAGAGGGAATGGAGGCTGACGACCTGATTGAGGAGGTCCGCCTGGTTAATGAGGAGATAGATTCGCTGGAAGGCAATGTGCGGGAATTGGAGGGGTACATCGAGGAGGCCATGATTAACATTCCCAACGTGCTACATTCGGATGTCCCCTTTGGCGAGGATGAGGAGGCCAACGTCGAAGTAAGACGGGTGGGCGAGAAGCCCTCCTTTTCGTTTGAACCCAAGGCGCATTGGGATATCGGAGCGGAACTTGGCATCCTCGATACGGAACAGGCAGCAAAGATTGCCGGTTCCCGTTTCAATGTTTTAAAAGATGATGCAGCCAGGATGGTTCGGGCGCTGATAAACCTGATGCTGGATATCCAGGTAGGTAAGAACGGTTACCGGGAGATCTACCCACCCTTTCTGGCCAACAGGGACAGCATGATAGGCACCGGGCAGCTGCCCAAGTTTGCATCTGATGTGTTTCTGATTGAGAAGTTCGACTACTTCTTGATACCTACGGCGGAGGTTCCGCTCACGAACCTGTACCGGGATGAGATTCTGAGGGCAGATGATTTGCCGATGAAGTTCGCCGCCTACACGCCATGCTTTCGCGCTGAGGCAGGCGCTGCCGGGCGCGATACCAGGGGGCTGATCCGCCGGCATCAGTTCGACAAGGTTGAGCTGGTGCAGTACTGCCTGCCTGAGGAGTCGTATGACGTGCTGGAGGAGATGGTCTCGCACGCCGAATCTATTCTACAGGCACTTGATCTGCCCTATCGTGTAGTGTTGATGTGCAGCGGAGATACCGGCTTTCCGCAGACGAAAAAATATGATCTCGACGTCTGGATGCCAAGTTACAATGAATACGTGGAGATATCCTCGGTCAGTAACTTCAGTGACTTTCAGGCCAGGAGATCGAACATCAGATTCAGACGGGAAAAGGACGGGCGTCCTGAATTCGTTCACACTCTCAATGGCAGCGGCCTGGCCATCAGCCGCACCATTGCGGCGATTTTTGAGAACTGCCAAACGGAAGACGGGACCGTAGAACTCCCTGCATCGCTGCAACCCTACTTCGAGGGGCGGCGATTGATCGATGGTTGAGTGGTGGACCCTTGATATCATGCAGATTTGCGGTACAATGATGGAGTGCAGGAGATCAGTGGTCGTAAGCGGAGGGGTGCCGGAGTCTGGCTTAACGGAGCGGTCTTGAAAACCGCCGAGGGTCTCGTATCCTCCGTGGGTTCGAATCCCACCCCCTCCGCCATATTTTATCCACAGGGACGGCGCTCGGCATGTGGGGGCTTGAGCATGTGCACGGCATGGAATCTGTGGATAACCAGAGATGCATGTGTGGATAAGCGGGCCGAATTGTTGATAACCTGTGCATGTGTCATTAGTTATGCACATGTTGCCCACAACCGCTTGTGTGCTGAATTTGCTTGCGCCAGTGATAATCATGTGCTAACATAGAAAATCGCCAGAGGTAGTGACGCAGGGCATAATATTTCAAGTGGAGGAGTACCCAAGTCTGGCTGAAGGGGCGGGTTTGCTAAACCTGTAGTAGGGCCAACAAGCCCTAGCGAGGGTTCGAATCCCTCCTCCTCCGCAGATACAGGTGAATTACGTGCGCCCTTAGCTCAGCGGATTAGAGCGACTGACTACGGATCAGTAGGTCGGGGGTTCAAATCCTCCAGGGCGCACCAACGATAAACCCCCATTCCTCCTTACAGGGTGGGGGTTTTCCTGTTCCTCAAGGATCGTCTCTCACACCGTGTTGTGCCAACTTGCCGCCCTGTCCGCCCCCCCAGAGGCCTCCTCTGTTGACGAAAGGCTCACATTGGAAACAGAAGCAGGCTCTGTTCGAGTCGAGCTGCGTCCGCGAGGGGAGGGAATTCCGCAAGTGATCTTGAGCGGTGAGGGCCATTTTTACCCTCGGAATTTGCTCAGGGCGGAGGGTCGTCTATGTAGACGTTTGGATCCCCACGCAGAAATTCACTCGCTCTGGGATCTTGAGGTTCTTGGGGAACATGCGCGTTCTGTCCGGTTGAGGACTTGCATCTGGTGAGGCGTTCCAACACTCTCCGTCCGGTGGGGCGCTTTACTCCATTTCCCCCGGCAAGATACACCGGACTTCCTCGTGCTTCGGACGCCCTTCTGGCCCGGCGCATGATGCTGTAGAGCATGAGCGCCCGGAAAAAGGCACAGGACAGAGCATTTTCCCGCTCCGAGTTTTCCGAGTAGATCGGACCCACATGTTCGGGATCTTTCATGAAACGGAAGTGTTGTTTGCCCTTGCTCTGATTCTTGTACTCCCCGATCCTGCCGTCAGATTACTCTTCGGAATCGAGAAGGCTGGTTATGAGAGCAGAGCACGAACTCTGAGATATCGCTTCATTTTCGTATCTCAAACCCCGATGTGCGGAATGCTGCTTGCGCTCCCTCTCTATTACACATTCATCCAGTTCCATCGCTTGCTCTCTTGCATGGACAGCCAGTCACCGGTATTCTGCAAATAATATTGGACGTTATCAATGGACTCCAAATGGCGCCGCTCTTCTTTCACCAGTTGCCGGAGAAACTCCTGTTCCGCCTCATCCTCCGATTCTTCGGCCAGCTCAGAATACAAACGGATGGACATGATCTCCATCTGCCGGGCTCGCTCGTATACGCTCTCATCATCCAGCTGCCAGCCGGCTATCTCCTCCTGCGAGAACTTTTCAAATACTTCCCGCGCTGCCCTCTCAATGTCTTCGTCCCGAGCAGAT
Source organism: Clostridia bacterium (assembly GCA_003554565.1). Lineage (GTDB taxonomy): Bacteria > Bacillota > Sulfobacillia > SLMV01 > SLMV01 > PWGR01. Next base: position 22,592 of record PWGR01000185.1, on the reverse strand, counting down.
GATGACGCGAGTTCCGTCACATAAGGCTCTCCATCGACTAACGCCTCCAGGAATTCAATGTGCTCCAGCTCCTGCTCAGCGAGGGTATCGAGCACCCGCCTCGCCAGAGGATTCTCCGCCTCCCGGGCATGCTCGGAGTAATACCGATGTCCCTTCTTCTCCAATTCCACCGCAGTTATAAGCAGTTTTTCTCGCGTCATAAATGGCCTCCATTCGTCCATCTTGATCACACGGGCGATGTTGCTGTTTATAGTATATAGTAATGGTTCTTATTAATCAATCTGTGCCTCACTGCCCATTCTGGTGAAATCGGCCGGACTGTGCCATAGATAATGGCTTGCGGAAGGTCGCTCCCCCGTTGGGGTAAACAATCGAAATGGTGCTCGGCGTTCGGGATCATCTGGTTTCGCGACGATTTTAGTTTTGTCGGGCTTGGGACCGGCGACATGTTGGCTCGCGAGGAGACTTATGTCCCGCGTGCGCTGAGAGAGCTGGTCGTGCTTAGGGCCAGAGAAATCAAGGAGACTTTTGTGGTGTGTGGTTGTGAGAGGTTCTCTGAGCTGGAGGGGCGTTCAACTCTGGCGCAGGAAACAGCAGAGACGTGCCTCACCCAGCGCGGATTGTCCGGGTCTCTCCTGTGAGCGCCCATACGCCAGCCGGTCTGATTCAATTCCTCATATTCTTCTCTGCGTACATGCACTTATCTGCTCTGTGAAGAAACCGGTCTACGGTATCTTCCTTGCGCAGTGAGGCCACACCTGTGCTGCAGGTTACTGCATGCATGGGTTCTTCCCACTCATCCCGGACGGCTTGCCTGAGTCTTTTCGCCATCCGTAAAGCCTCATGGCGTCTTGTGTAGGGAAGCAGCACCGCAAATTCATCTCCCCCCCAACGAGCCAGAATGTCGTCTTTCCGTATGGTCCTGCGGGCTACGGTACCTACTTGTCTGAGGACCGCATCTCCTGCCAGGTGCCCCATTGAATCATTCACGGCTTTCAAATAATCGATGTCCAGAAGGATCAGCGACAGGGGGATGTTCTCTCTCGTAGCCCTGTTGACCCAAAACTTGATCTCCTCATTGAACTTCTTTCGATTGTACAGACGCGTCAATTCGTCAGTCATTGACATCCTCGCGAGTTTACGACCATTGATAAACTGCAGTCGCCTGTGGTGATGGATCTGATGCGAGCTAATACTGTTTATAGCTACGGTGAGTGTCAGGTAGAGTCCAACAGCTGCCAGTTCTGACGGTGTGATGTAGGTCATGCGCTCGATGGCAGTGATCATAAAAACTGAGATCAACGTCAATGAGACCGCCATCTGGTTGAGCCATCTGTTCGGCACCAAGTAAAAAGCGAGTACGAGTGTGAATGCGCCAAATGATTGGATGATAAGGTTGGGCGACTCATAGACGATGCAAATCAACAGGAATGCGGCAGAAACTAGCACTTTATATCTCGTCAGCCAAGCCACCAGTGTGTCGTAATCGGTGAGTGTGTCAATCCTGCGGTAGAGCCACAGCACCATTACAAAGAAGAGGGCGCGAATATAGAGAACAATCTGGATGGTGGATGGGGCTTGCAGGATAAAGAAATCCGCAGCCCCAAACGCCAGGAAAAGTCCGGCCAGGGCCAGAATCAGCGGTTTTGCGTATTCTCTTGCCCGCACGAATTCTGCCTGCAGGTACTGGTCTTCTACTTCAGGATTGCGGATTTCCGGGCCGAGGCGAGTTAATTGCTTCGTCATGCGCGAGAGCATTGCTCCGCTCTTCCTTCCCTGGTTATGATCGCGGTTGCGGTGAGGTTGTCTTCGTCTCTTCCTTATCGCATTCTGGATTCACTGCCGGTCTCCTTCGGCGACGGTGTCTCTTTTATGCGGACTCATTTTCCGGGACGCAACTCATAATGGCTCCTGTCACCGGAGATGGCCGGGAACCACTGGCGCGAAGCCGTTTTCCGGAAGATATCAACGACCAGTGCAGGAGATCGGGGGCAGGACATGGAAGAAATGAGGGCAACCGGCAGGACGCACACTGCCTCTGTTGCATCCGTTGTGGATTATCTCAGTCCGGGAGGATGACTTCAACTGCCGGATAGATCTGGCATCCTGCCGACGCAGAGTGTTTGCTGTATGGGCATTTCAAACCAGGAGGGGGCTTGAGGCAATGGCAGAGTTTAGTGGCAAAAAGCTTGCAATTTTCATTGCCATGATGCTTGTTCTCAGTGCGGTGGCAATTGCATGCGCGCCCGACGAGGAGGTCGTCGATGATACAGACGAGGAAGTGCCGGATGAGGTTGAGTTGAAGACCGAGCTGGTCGCTGCGCAGCCAGAGGAAATTCACAGCACTGATCATCACCAGGTAGCCACGGTTTTTGGACTGGTCAACGGCTTGATCGGGACCAATCCCATCAGTATGGGGCTCGAAAATGACGAGATCCTGCCGCACGGGGTGCAGGAGGTCGAGGTGTCTGATGACGGTCTGGAGATAAGGTTTGTCTTTGATCCCGACAGAAAATTTCATAACGGGGTCCCGGTTACGGCCGAGGCGTACAAGAAGTCGGTCGAGCGATACCTGGTCACTGGCCCCTATGCCTATGACTGGGAGCCGGTGCAGAACTTTATCGTTGAGGACAACACGCTCATAATGGAGCTTGACCGCGCCGGACCGCAGGTTCCCGTGCTATGCGCATCCTCGTACGGGGCCCCGGTAGAAGTAGGGGCAGCTGAGGAAATGGGCGAGGATTCCTTTGGTCGCGCTGCCGTGGCATGCGGTGCATTCAAAGTGGACGAATGGGTGGATGGTTCACATATCACCATGGTCAGAAATGATGACTATATTGACTATCTTCCGTTCGTGGACAACAATGAGGCCTTTCACTTCGAAAAGGCAACAGTCAGATTCATCCCGGAGAGCATGACCAGAATCAGCGAGATCCGTGCGGGCAATGTTGACATCATCCTTGCTGTTCCCGGTGAGCAGGTCGAGTCGCTGGAGCAGGATCCTGATATCGATGTACACGATTATCTCGGCGCCAACGTCCGGTATATCGAGATGAATACCGAAAGAGCTCCGCTTGACGACGAACGCGTTCGACTGGCCGTCGCACTGGCGATAGATCGTGACGAGCTGGCCTCGGGTGTTCATGAAGCGATTCTTCCGACGTTCAGCCTGGCGGGGCCAGGGATGATCCGCCACTGCGCTGACACGGAAGAAGACCTGAGTGAGAAATACGGTAGAGATGTGCAAAGAGCCAGAGAACTGCTGCAGGAGGCCGGCTGGGAGCCGGGCGACGACGGCATTATGGTGAAGGACGGCGTGCGCCTCAGTTTTGACTTCGCCATAAATGCTGACAGACCTGTAAATAGCAGGGCAGCCCCGATCATGCAGAGTCAACTGGCCGAGGTCGGTATAGATGTGAACCTCCGCGAGTACACACGGGGTTACATCCGCGAAATGGTCGAAACCGCCGATTTCGATATGACACTCAATGACTGGTCCTGGCTCGATCCCGGTGGAGTATGGTACTACACCCACCACAGTGATGGAGGCATGAGCCCTTACGGCGACCCGGAAACTGATGCTCTTATGGATGCTGCCATTGAGGAGCCCGATGAGCAGAGGGGAGCCGAGAGATGGGGCGAGGTCTCCGAGGCCATGTGGGAGAAGCTGCCGATATTTCCCGTTTGGGCTGACCGTCACTTCATAGCCACCCGTGCCGAACTAACAGGACTCCGCTTGAGTGTCAGTGGGGATCTGTATCTGAACGACGTGAAGATCCGGGCAGAGTGACAAGTCAGCGCGTGAGCACTGGAGATCCGCCTCTGGTATTCTGCGACGCCAGAGTGCAGCGGGTGCTCGACAGCGGGATCATTCTGTGTTTCGCCGACAAGTATGAGCCGTGCCGCGGGGGTGGGTGATTCCGCGCCCCCGCCACGTCACCCACTTCTTTGCGCCTGAGGCATTTTATCTCCGGTGGGCCGAACCGCAATATGTCACATCTGGCTTGCGCATACGAGTGGGTGCCGGCTGGCCCCCGCGATCAGATAGACTGCCGCTGATTTGCGCGATAGGAGGTTTGCAGTCTTGCTGGAGTATCTAGTAAGAAGGATAGCCTGGGCGGTGGTGACCGTCATAACAGTTAGCATAGTGTTGTTCGCCATACTATATGCTATGCCCGGTGATCCGATACGCATGATAATCGACCCACGGATGCCGCCAGAAATGCTGGAGGAACTCAAGGTGCGCTGGGGTCTGGATCAGCCGCCTCACATCCAGTACTTCATGTGGGCATCCAGGGTGCTGCGAGGAGACTTCGGAACCTCTATTGCCAGCCGCCAGCCGGTGATTCTGCTGATAGCAACCAGGTTTCCTTACACTATGGCGCTGACGTTGACAGCCCTGGTGGTGCGTTACCTGGTTGGGGTTGGCGTTGGCCTGATTGTGGCCGTGAAACGCGGGGGGTGGCTGGACAGTGCCCTGGTCGTCAGCACGGTAACCCTGCGCTCCATACCGAACTTCTGGCTGGGTATCATGCTGATGCTCTTCTTTGGTGTGCGTCTGGGCTGGCTCCCGATTTCGGGCTATGACAGCCCGATCTCTCTTGTGCTGCCCGTTTCGTCCCTCGCCCTTCCCTGGTTGGCCGACACGATGCGCTTGACGCGCACCGAAGCTCTGGAAGTCATGAGGGAGGATTATGTCACCACTGCACACGCCAAGGGAGTTCCCCACACCCGCGTACTGTTGAAGCACGTGCTGCGCAATGCCCTGATTCCCGTGACTGTGATGTTCTTTTTGTCCCTTCCGTGGCTGATTGGCGGGTCAGTGGTAATTGAGAGTGTGTTTGCCTGGCCGGGAATGGGCCGGCTTCTCTGGCGCTCTATACTGGCGCAGGACGTTCCGGTTGTGCAGGGAATTGTGTTGATCATTTCCGTGCTCACGGTAGTGTGCAATACGCTTGGCGATGTGGTTTGTGCATTTCTCGACCCAACCATCCGGGCGGAGTACGAGTGAAGATGACGGCCACGATGCTGGTCACTGATACGGAGAAGATTCGGCCACAAATTATTACGGGGGAGGAGGATGTGCAGTGAAAGCGCTCCGGAGCACATTCCGCCGTCTGATGCGGAACAAGTTTTTTGCCGTGGGCCTCGTGTTCTTTCTGGTTGTGTTTGTCGTTGCGATCTTCGCTGATCACTTGGCTCCCATGTCATACCGGGATATGGACGTTCCAAATGCACTGCAGCCCCCCAGTAGAGAGATGCCGTTTGGCACCGATCAGTTCGGCAGATGCGTCCTGTCACGCGTGATCTATGGTTCCCGCATTGCTCTGTGGGTCGGGGCGGTGATAGTGATCATACAGACCACCATTGGAATTTTCATGGGGCTCGTCGCCGGTTTCCAGGGCGGATATCTTGACAGCATAATATCGTACCTGACTGATGTGACCTGGTCCATGCCGGTCATAGTCTTTGCCCTTGCTATTGTTATGGTTCTTGGGCCCAGCCTCAATAATGTCATTATTGCCATTGCCGTTGTTTCGTGGGCGCAGCTGGCGAGGGTGGTCCGTTCGAAGACGCAGTCAGCGAAGAACAAGCCCTACACAGAGGCTGCCCGGGCTTTGGGGATGAGCAACACCAGACTGGTGCTCAGGCACATTTTCCCCAATATTCTCTCGCCCATCATTGTGCTGACAACGCTGGCTCTTCCCCAGGCCATTCTGGCCACAACCGCACTGAGCTTCCTGGGTTTGGGATCGCAGCCCCCTGCGCCCGACTGGGGAGTGATATTGAATGAGGGCATAGATTTTATCGAGTTTGCACCCTGGATATCCATATTCCCCGGGTTGGCCATTGTCTGGACAGTTCTTGGATTCAATCTGTTGGGCGTCGGCCTGCGCGATATCCTGGATCCCACCCTCATGGACTGAGTGATGCCCGCGCTTCCGGCGAGGTGCTTGTCTGGGGATCTGCGCCCTGTGAAGCGTGAACTGAGCCGCGGCGCAGCCCCCCTGCCTCCTGGTTTCTGCTCTGTCTTTCCGTCCGGACTGTTCAGCTGTCTTTGTGATCTGCTATTGTGAGAGTGAATGGTGCGGGAGGGAAGACATATTGCCCATTGTCGGGATAAGTTCAGGGCGAAGCGGCAAGGTGACGGAGTCACTGGTGGAGTCTGTGCTGGCGGGTGCAGGAGGCGACAGTGAGCTTGTCTCGCTTTCTGGCAAACTGATCCGGCCCTGCGAGGCCTGCAGCGGCTGCATTGAGTCAAGCCAGTGCGTCCTGCAGGATGACTTCCAGCTGGTAATCGAACGAGACCGGGAGAGTGATGAACTGGTCTTCGGTGCGCCCACTTACTTTGCCCAAATGAACTCGAAGGGGCAGGATTTCTGGGAGAGGCTGTGTTTCTCCGGGCGGCATAACGCGGCATTTCCCCTGAAAGACAAGCCAGCAGTTATGGTTGCCGTGGACATAGAAGATGGCAAGAGCGAGCCTGTACTTGTGGGTCTTGACAGGTACTTTCGTGCTGCCAATCTTCGTGCTGTAAGTCACCTTGCGGGGTGTGGCGAGTATGCCTGCTTCACCATGTCACTGCTCCGGTGATTATACTGTCGGTGAAGCTTCTGCTATCCGGCTGCCCGCCCGGTGCGGCGGCTGGAGACGGAGAGGCTGCCTCGGCAAATAGTCAGGCCATGCGGCTTTGCGGTGAACAACCGTGTACCATCCGAGAAACGTTGCCGGTGCCAGCATTGCAGGTTCGATCGGATGATAGAATAGCTAGGAGGGATTCTCTTGTACACAGCACACTGGCCCCTGTTGGTCTCTGCCGGCATGCGGCTCATAGGGGCCGTCGTTGTCCTGGGAGTCGGTCTTCAAATTATAGGCTGGATCACCCGACTCTTGCAGCGGAGGTTCGAGGCCGCAGAGGCTGATGACTCCCTACAGGCATTTCTGACATCGTTGGCGAGGGTTGGTCTTCAGATCCTGCTTGTGATCTCTATTGCCTCGCTTTTGGGAATGGAGATGACTTCTTTCATTGCGGTACTGGGTGCCGCGGCCTTTGCCGTGGGTCTTGCGCTGCAGGGAAGCCTGGCAAACTTTGCGGGCGGCGTTCTGATTATTCTTTTCAAGCCCTTCCAGACGGGAGACTACATCGAGGCGGCCGGGCACGCCGGCACAGTGCACGAAGTGCAGGTGTTTCACACTATTGTCAACACCCCTGACAATCGGCGAGTGATCATACCTAATGCCGCGTTGTCAAACAGTGCCACGGTGAACTACTCGGCAAACTCGACACGGCGGATCGATCTCCGCTTTGGCGTCGGCTATGATGATGACATAGATGAAGTCAAAGCCATTCTTCAGGAGATTGTGTCGGGGCACAGATTGATACTGGATGAGCCCGTGCCGCAGGTTCTCCTGGCCGAACATGCTGACAGTGCTGTCGTGTTTCTCGTGCGAGTGTGGTGTCACGGGGGAGACTACTGGAGCATACATTTCGAACTGATGGAGAACGTAAAACGAGCATTCGACCGCGCGGCCATCAGCATCCCATACCCGCAGATGGATGTCCATCTCGATTCGGCGAACGAGTGATGCGGCAGGTGCATATTGCGGGTGACCGGGATAATGGGTGAGCAGGAGTACCTGGAACCTATTTTTGATAGGTGTGGATACTCATGACGCGTGCTCTCGTGATTCTGGCAGTAGCCCTTCTTTTCGCATCGATTGCATCTGCGGGTTGTCTTGACCTGTTTCGCCCGGCTTCTGATGAGACGGAGGAGCCGACTGAGCCCCCGCCGGATGATCACTTGAGGGTGCCTCCTCTGCCTCCGGATGAGCCAAGAGAGGACGATGAGGATGATGCACTAGTTCCAGTAGAGGCCCTCGAGTCTGAGATTATGGATATCCTGGATAGGGCGGAGGGGGTATACGGAATCTACTTCCGACTCCTGGATGCCGAGGGGCAGGCCGAGCTGGGGATAAGGGCGGACCAACCGTTCTATGCCGCCTCGTGCTATAAGGTGGCCCTTGCTCTCGATCTCTACGACAGGTCGGAGGCTGGCGAGATTGACCTGAATGAACAGATGGTATACCAGGAGGAGCACCGCAAGAGCGGCGCGGGTATCCTGAAGCACGAGGACCCGGGTGATGCTTACAGCCTTCGCCATCTTGCGTCGCTTTCCCTAGTTCACAGTGACAACGCTGCTTCGCACATGCTCCTGGATCGGCTGGGTCGTACTGAGTTTGAAAACTACCAGCTGGAGCGGGGAGCCGAGCAGGTATGCATGCAGGATAATGTAGCCAGCCCGCGAGACGTGAGCCTGTTTCTCACTGATGCTCTGGATCGCTCACAGGAAAAACCGGAGCCGTTCAGCGAAATTCTCATCTGGCTGAAGGAAGCCTATCCCCGGGATCGGATTCCCGCCGGCATTCCCGACGATGTCCCGGTGGCCAGCAAGACGGGAACCTGGCCGGGAACTTACAATGATGCTGCGGTGGTTTTAGCCGATGATAACCCCTTCCTGCTGATTGTCATGTCGGAAGAAGTCCCAAACTACGATGAGGGTATGGTGACAATCGCACAGATCGCCGAGGCTACCTACCAGTGGGTCGATGAGGTCCTGCCCGCCGACCAAGATTGAGGCAGAGGCATCTTTGCGGAACAGATCCTTCCGCATTGTGTGAGTGGTGGATCCTGCCATCTTCGCCTGTTTCGAGTGCAACTCCCTATCAGAGGGTGATCATGTAAATAGATGTACTGTATTTCATCTGTTAGCAATTCAATACAGTTGCATGGAGGAATTGGCGATGTTGCAGTCGAATCTGAGATATATCCCTGCATGCAGACATTTGAGTGCCTGGGCCAGGGCCATGGAGGAGGGGATCTTATCCGATACACAATCAGTTATCGAATAACCCGCAATGCACAGACGGTGGCAGCAGGCGAGGGTGCCGTCATCGAGTGTGATGAGGAGACAATGAGACTGCGGAGCGACTTCGGTGATATGTGGACAATCCCTCTCCGTCAAATCCTGCACCTGCAGAAGGCGGACTACCGCATTGTTATGGGTCTCATCTCTGGGGAGGAAGTGTTGCTGTACCATGCGGGGCGGCATTACGAGCCCCTGTGGCGTGATCTTACTCGCCGCCGCAACGATCTGATGATTTCTGATGCACTCGTGTACGAAAAGGTGAAGCTGGACGGAGTCGGTGCACGCTACAGACTGTCTCGCCGGGAAGAAGCTAGCGAGGGCGAAGGGGAGGTCCGGCTGCATGAGGCCTCACTTCTTTTGCTCAGTGATGAGGAAGGCATTGTTGCCCGGGTACCGTACGGGTTGATCGAGGAGATCTCGGAGGGCAATTATTTCCTCACTATCACTACAGACTGTGGCGATACTCTCGAACTGTCGCACATGGGACGGAATATGGAGCGGTTCCGCCGCCATCTGTCAGGCGCTCTGAACAACCTGACCGAGCAGACCCTGGATTATCTGCGAGAGCTTCTCCCGGGCTCCAACCCGTTTAGCCTGCATCAGTTGGCCCAACTGCTGCGCGACGGTCGCCTTGCGCGTAAGGATGATATCGATGCACTGAATCCCAGATTCTGGGCTGGCCTGCATGAGCGGATCCATTGCCTCGGACGCGGAGAGGAGCACCGCTTTCTGTGTGCACTCGCCGGCACGAATGACTTGTTTTTGGGTATGAAGCGCGGGTTAATGGGCGATTTGACCGGTGATTACATGTGGTTTTTGGTCCCCTTTGCCGGACCCACGTCCGGTCCCGGCAATGCCCTTGCCCTGGAAGTGGCCGGGGGAGAGGGCGGGCGAGCTACGTATTTTTTCCGGATCGCGGATCGGGCGTGTTCCCCTGGTCTCAGTTATGAGGATCTGTCAGAGCTCATCCCGACCGTTGCTGCCGAGTTGAACCGTTGTATGCTCTCGATCAACTTCCGTCGCGAACCAATATATCTCCCGGAACATAGACTGACGGAGCCTCCGTATGAGCGGTATGCTCACGCAGCAGTGAATCTTCCCGCCCTGCAGTGGCTGCGTAATCGTTTCATTGGGCGTGTCATCCGCAGGTCCGGTGAACAGTGGAAAGATGATGTCATGGAACTGCTGACCTTCAATACAGGAACTACTGACCCAAAGGCCAAGTGGCGCCGAGGCAGTGAGAAGAGGTGAAGGAGTTTGATCGGGTACAAACATCCCTGTCGTTACTGTGACGAGCTGATTCCTCCCAATTCGAAGGTGTGCCCCCTGTGTGGCCGGGTAAATCCGTTGGGATCATTGAGGTGCCCGAATTGCCGTGATGTGGTGCGCCGGCAGTGGAAGAACTGCAGTAACTGCGGTATTTCGTTGTCGATCACCTGTCCGTATTGCGATGAACCTACCTACTTTGGTGATTACTGCTACGAGTGTGATGCCCGCCTCATGGTAGTGTGTTCCAATGAGGAATGTGAGCTGGAGCAACCGCCCATTGGCGAGCAGTGCAAAGAGTGCGGGAAGGCGCTAGAACCTCTAGAGGACGGGGGTGAGAGCTGATGAGTCTGAAGCCATTTACGAGTAACTTCGATGATGAAAGCACCGAAGCCGGTTTTCAGTTTACCTTCTACTGCGATATTTGCCGGGACGGCTACAAGACGGAGTTTATTCCGTCCAGGTCTTACCGCAAGCAGCAGGCCAAGGATGGGGTTGCTAACCTCGTGTCCGCGGCCGCCACCTTTCTCCGTCGTCACAATGTGAGCCACGGCGTGCGCCGCATGTCCGGCTATGGCCGGCGGGGCGGTATGACGCCAGAATGGCACAAGGAGCACGAGGAGGCCTTCGAGTTGGCCCAGAACGAGGGCAAGGAGCATTTTTACCGCTGCCCGCGATGCAATAAGTGGGTGTGCGAGACGGACTGGAACGAGGTCGAGGGTCTCTGTGTGCAGGATGCACCGAGAGAGAATGTCGAAGTGGCTTCGGCACGTGCTGCCAGGCGCAGCCAGGAAATACAGGAGAAGGCCAAGAAGACCGAAGTGTTCACGGGTGCGATCGAGGGGAAGCAGACAATTTGCCCCCGGTGTAACAAACCGGCGAGTGAGGGAAAGTTCTGCAACAACTGCGGGGCGGACATGTCGCTCATGAAGTGCGAGCAATGCGGCACTGAGAGCCCGGCCGGATCACGTTTCTGTGGTGAGTGCGGCAACCGCCTGGAGTGAGCGGGAGATCTGGGCGGCAGTTTTTCTGGATATGTGGGACTTTCCGTTCATGCATGGTAAAGATAGGTGAATTCAGCGGGTCCCTCTCCTGAGGCTGCAATCGCGCAGGAATCAAGGGAGGGACCGGCTCCACATGGACCTGGTCAAACTCACGGAAGTGGCCTCGATCCTTGTGCACTGCAGCCCATTCGGCCGGATGGTTTCTGGTGATCCCGCGCTTATAAGAACGAGGAGGGGTGTAGATGACTGATGATGCGGACTTGTTCCGGGTGGCAGTAGTGCAGGCGGGTTCCCTACTGATGGATCGTGCTGCCTGCACGGAAAAGGCGCTGGCAAGGGTGGCCGAAGCGGCAGAGGCGAAAGCTGAACTGATACTGTTCCCGGAGGCGTTTATCTCCGGCTATCCCCGGGGGCTTACCTTCGGTACTTGCGTGGGCGACCGCTCCGATAATGGGCGTCGCGACTACCTGCGCTACTGGAGCAGCGCCGTGAGTATGGACGGTGAGACCGTCCGCAGGCTCGGAGAGGCAGCCCGTACATACGGCGTCTATCTGGTTATGGGAGTAATTGAGAGAGGTGCGGAGTCGGCGAAGGGCACGCTCTACTGCACAATTCTCTATTTCGGTCCCGACGGGCGTCTCCTCGGCAAGCACCGCAAACTCAAGCCGACGGGAAGTGAGCGCCTGATCTGGGGCGAGGGTGACGGCAGCACCCTGCCGGTGGTGCAAACTCCAGGGGGCAGAGCTGGCGCTCTGATCTGCTGGGAGAACTACATGCCGCTGGCCCGGACTGCGATGTATGCCAAGGGAGTAGACATTTACCTTGCCCCAACTGCAGATGCACGTGAACGATGGCAGGCGACTCTCCGGCACATAGCCCTCGAAGGCAGGTGCTTCGTCCTGGGGTGTAACCAGTACGTCGAAGCTTCCATGTATCCGCAGGATCTCGCGTGCACCGATGAGCTTCCAGGAGAGGCGGATGATCCCGTGTGTGCGGGGGGCAGCGCGATTGTGGATCCTCTGGGAGAATATGTGGTGGAGCCGGTGTATGGTCGTGAGCAGATTCTCGTTGCAGATCTCGATACCACCCGAATCGCGGCCAGCAGGATGGATTTCGATGTGATGGGCCACTACGCCCGGCCCGATGTATTCCAACTTTGCGTGGATGGTAAGAGGCAGCAATCTGTTCGCCCGAGATCTACAGAAGGCGGGTGATCTGACGGTATTCGATGGTGCGGTCGCCCTATCCAAATGGCCACAAGTATGCTGATCTGTCCGGGGTGCATCTGGAGCAAGAGATCTGGAGCAAAAGAGCGAAGAGGCGTCCGCCAGGTCACGCCTATAGTTGCCAGTGGCTTTTTCTATTGACCGCGCAGCGCGGCGATCTCAGAAACAACAGATATCGGGCCGGAGCTGGAAGGCGCCGTTTTGGCACGATACGTCGCGGCCGGTGAGGTGGCTGGGAGGAGGTGGTACGTGGGTCTGTCGCCGTTGCCCCCGGCCTCTGTTTCATAGCTCTGCCACTGTTTGTCCTTCTCAGGTTCTACTGGACGTTTGCACCAGGGGATTCTTTTTGCGCCGCTGGTTTGGCTGATGCGCGGCAGTCCCGAAAGTGCAGACTATCGACAGCATCCGATCTCGCCGGTGAATGCGTGGCTGTAGTCTGGACATGCCGGTCCGCTTTTCAATCTTGCTGACCGCTTCAAGGGCAGGAACCCGTAGGTTTGTCCAGAAATTATCCTGAAGCGAGTGTGGCAGCGCAGTGTTTTGTGCGATATATAATGCGGGCGCGTGGCCTGGTAGGGGAGTGAAGTCGGTGCGAGAAGAGCTGGTTACCAAGATGGAGATTTCTCTTGACAACTTGCTGCACAATTACCGGGAGACTGTTCGGCACGTCGAGCCTGCGGTCGTCTACGCTGTAGTCAAAAGTGAGGCCTATGGTCATGGTGCTGTGCCTGTGGCACGAGCCCTGGTGGAGGCGGGGTGTAAGCAGTTTGCGGTTGCAGCTGTAGACGAAGGAATTCAGCTCCGCAGGGCGGGTATCGAGGGTGACATACTGATGATGGGAGCCACGCTGCCCAATCAATTTGAGGCTATGGCTGAGTACCGGCTCACACCGGTGCTTGCAGATTTTGAGCGGCTCAGATCCTGGGCGCAAACAGCAAGGACTTATGGAAAGCGGCTACCATATCATATAAAGGTCGATGTTGGGCTGGGTAGGATGGGATTGTTTCCGGAGGATGGGGAGCGTGCAGCGCGGATCGCAGAGGAGTTGGAAGGTACAGTACGGCTGGTGGGCCTGGGTTCTCACTTGAGTCACCCCAGTGGGGATGAAGAGCAAAACCGTTGCGAGCAGCGACGCTTCCAGGAGTTCAGTGCACCGTTTGCTGCCAGGTTTGCTGACGTGCAGCGCCACCTGGCTGCCTCCCAGGCAGCTGCCCGTTTCCCCGATATGCACATGGAGATAGTGCGAGTGGGCGGGTTGCTCTTTGGGTTTGAGCACATAAAGCCCTCTCCTGTTGATCTGCGCCCCGTAATGACTCTCAGCACAGCTGTGGCCCAAGTGAAGACTCTTCCCCCCGGCTGGTGGATTGGTTATAACCAGCAGCACCGGGTGCAGGAGCCAACCGAGGTGGCCCTGCTGCCTATGGGCTGGACAGACGGGCTGACCTCGTTTCATGTTGGTTCGGCCGACATTCTCGTGCGGGGACGACGCTGTCGTCTGCTCGGGGTCTGCACAGATTTTGCCATGATTGATGTCACACCCGTTGCTGGGGTGCAGGTCGGCGATGAGGTGGTATTGATTGGGCGGCAAGGAGACGAAGAAATTTCGGCGATAGATTTCGGTCGTTATGCCGGGATCAGTACGGGCCAGCTGCTCGGAAAGCTCCCACTTCGTGTTCCCCGCTTGTATCATTTCGGTGGGCAGTACCTGGAGGAGCTTTCGATTCTGAGCGAGGTATAAGCTGCCAGATGCCGGCTGGCCTTGCCTTTCGTCTGTCAGATCAGCTGAGCAGCGGCAAGAAACAGCATCAGACCGCCTGAGATGTACTCTGCGCGATCACCGATCAGCCCACGTACGATCTCGGTTCCGCCGAACCGTGAGCCTGAGTACACAAAGATCAGGCTGGTGCTGGCGGTGAGAAATGCGGTGAACGCCATTGGAAAGCCCGCCATTCCTCCGGACAGCCCCAGCCCGAGGGAGTTAATGCCCAGACCCAACCCCAGGATCACGGCAGAACCTACGTGCACCGGTGCGCTTGCAGCCGCACCTGTTCCCCAGCCGCCGTCTTCTGGAGGCGGCGGCTGGGATATCGTGTCCCGTCTGCGTCGTATTCCGTCCCACACAAACCAGGCTCCGAACCCGGCGAATATGACGGCACTCAGCACATTTGCTGATCCGGGCGGCAGGTACCTACGGAGGACCTGCCCCGCGCTGAGCCCTGTCAGCATTGTCAGACCCGAAATTCCTCCGATTATGATGAGTGAAGTCACGGGAATAGGTCTCCGCAATCCCATGGCAAAACCTATGCTCAGGTCGTCCAGGTTGGCCGAGATCGCCAGCAGCAGAATCTGCCAGTCAACCAATCTTCCTCGCTCCCCGCATCTGCTGTCTTGCGCGCCAGTACGCAGTTTCTAATATGAGCAGCGTACCGGCCTGCTAACCCCCTGCTTTTCGGGCCGGTCGTCACGGAGATTGTGCACTGGCTGCATCGTGCAGTGATGAAGGCGGGCTCAGCTGTCTCTGAGGTATCCACGATGGACGGAATCCCTGACGATCTGCAGCACGTAATCCCATAAATGCTTGGATCCCTCCGCAATGGGTCTGTTCCGCTCGAGCACCTGTTCCGCGGTTATTTCGTGATCTTTCCAGGCGGCTCCGTGCGTCAGATAGTTATGCAGCAGCGGCTGGAACCTATCCATGGCGGCGGCAAACCTGGCCTCGGGCGTTTCTCTTGCCTCGAATTCCCGCCAGAGTTCGTATAGATGACATCCCTGCCTCTTGGGTAGCAGCCCGAAGATTCGCTGTGCAGCCTGCTCCTCTCGTATTTCCTTTTTCCGGTGTGCTGCGTCATCGTCGTAGGCAAAGGTATCACCCGCATCGATCTCCACCACGTCATGGATCAGCACCATCTTGAGTACGCGGGTCAGGTCGATTGCCTCATCCGAGTGCTCCTGGAGGATAAGCGCCATAGTTGCCAGGTGCCAGGAGTGTTCAGCATCATTTTCGTATGCAGACTCATTTATCTTATGCGTTCTACGCAGGATGCCCTTCAATTTGTCCAGTTCTACTATGAACTCCACTTGTTTGGTGAGCCTGTTTTCTGGCAAGATATCCCTCCGCTGTCTACACTTATTTCCATATGTTGCTGGGATCCTCATTTTCTCATCAGACAAACTGTATAACCCCGAGTAACAGCATTATCAGCGCGGAGCAGTAGCCTGCCCAATTTTTCATAAGTCCCTGGACCAGGGGCGCGCCGCCAAATCGCGATCCCGACCATATGAAGACAAAACTTGCACCTGTGGTCAGTGCTGTGGTGAGTGGGATGGGATACCCGGCCATGCCTCCGGACAAACCCAGCCCAAGCGAGTTGACCCCGAGGCCCAGGCCCAGGACAATTGCGCCTGTCAGGTGCATGTCAGAACGACCGGCAGTGTTCGACTGCCGCCTGCCTGTCGACCGCGCCGCATCGCCATTATAGGCCTCATGGGCAAACCAGACCGCAAAGGCGAAGAAGACGGCAGAACTGAGGTAGCCTGCCGTTTCACCGGCGATGGCCCCGGCCAGGGCCTGTCCAGAGTACAGGCCCAATACCATGGTCAAACCCGACAGCATCGCCACGATCACCGCAGTCAGCAGGGACACCCTACCATTCAGGCCTATGGCGAATCCCACGCCCAGGTCGTCCAGTGTGGACGATATGGCCAAAAACAGTGCCTGCCAGCCGACGAGCATCCGGATCTCCTACCCTTCCATTCTTATGATCTTATGTTCTCAATTTGAAGACTATTTC
Source organism: Clostridia bacterium (assembly GCA_003554565.1). Lineage (GTDB taxonomy): Bacteria > Bacillota > Sulfobacillia > SLMV01 > SLMV01 > PWGR01. The sequence continues at coordinate 6,378 of PWGR01000185.1, read as the reverse complement.
ACAATAGGATGTGCAATTTTATTGAGGCAGGGTGGCTGCACCCGAGAGGTTTAGTTGTGAGCGGTGCCTATCGCAGGGGACGCGCGGTATGATTGACTGAAATGAGTAAGCAACCAGGTCGACATTTTTTGGAGTGGTGCCAGGTGAAAGAAACAGGAATCTGTTTACATCGCCCGTTTATCGTTGCGCTGGTCATCTGCGCATCTGTACTGGTATTATGTGCCGGGTCTTTCACACTGCTGCGCCGGGCAGACCCGCCTTGCCCCGGGCCATCAGAGGAGATCGATGAAGAAGACCTGGCCGCTTGCGATCTGATCCTGCAGGGAGCGCGGGCGGAGGTGAAGAACCGTACCCGGTACGATGATTCCTACGTCGCGATCCCCTACCCCGGTGGTGATGTCGCCCCGGGAGTTGGGGCCTGCACAGATGTGGTGATACGCGCACTGCGCAATGCGGGCATCGACCTGCAGAAGCGAATCCATGAGGACATGAGCAGCAATTTCGATCAGTACCCCGGGAACTGGGGCCTCAGTGAGGCGGACTCCAATATCGACCACCGGCGCATTCCCAACCAGATTCGGTACTTCGAGCGCTTCGGCCAGTCTCTGCTGTTGGAGGTTGATGCAGGGGAAGAACAATGGCAGCGGGGAGACTTGGTTTACTGGCGATTTCCGGACGGTCGACAACACTGCGGGGTAGTAAGCGATCGAGTTAACTCAGATGGGGTCCCGCTGGTAATACACAACGCCGGGATCACACGTGAGGAGGACTGCCTTCAGCGCTGGGAGATTATCGGTCACTTCCGGTATCCTGTCGAGCATGATTGAGTCCATGTGAAATTGCGGGGGGATGGCATCCCCCCGCGGTTGCTCCGTTGAGAATGCTGCCGGGATGAGATCCTACAGTCCGACCTCGAATTCCTGCTCCTCGCCCGGTTTTTCAGTAGGTCCGTCTTCTGTCGGTATGTGGTCGCGGGCTATGTGCATGATATCTTCTGCACCGTCCTTGAGTTTTACGGCGAATTCCTCTGCGCTGGTCTTCGCCTGTTCACGCAGTTTTCTGCGTGCGTCCTCTCCTCGTTCGGGGGCAACCAGCATACCCGCCGCCAAGCCGGCCAGTCCCCCGAGCAGCAGGCCGCAAAGCAAACCTTTTCTATCACACATTAATGTATGACCCCCTCATAATTCAGCATTTTCGTTATGGATAGACTGGTTAGCATGTTAATTGCAATAGATCTCCCTGTCAAACTCGTGTAATGCTCGCATAGACAGATGGCTAAGCCCCGCCACCTGCTGGGTCCGGGCGACCGGGCGTCGAACCGGCTATGATAAGCGCAGGATGACGGCCGCCCTGTCCAGAATAACAGGGCGCCTCTTCCAAATTGAAGGAGGCACACATGATGGAGGTATTTGCCCTCTCCTGGGGTCCGGAGGTGATCTTCGGCCAGGGTGCGTCCCTGCGCCCGGGAGAGATTGCCTGACGGCTCGACATTGAACGCATACTACTGGTCAGTGATGAGGGTCTGGCTGAGGCGGGAGCTGTGCGATACGCAAGCGATATCCTGGATGATTACGGCGTTATCGCGTCTTTGTCGAGGTGCGTCCCAATTCCCAAGCTGAGCAGGTGATGGAGGTGGCCCGGGCGCCCCGACAGTGGGGAGCCGGGGGGTTCGTTGCTCTGGGGGGCGTAAGCTTCATAGACGCCGCAAAAGCGGCCAGGATTATTGCCGTCGAGGGAGGATCGCCGATCGATTATGCGGGGGAGGACTGTTTTGCCGGCTCACTGCCTCCCATGATTGCATTGGCTACCACAGCCGGCTCCGGATCCGAGGTGACGCAGTGGAGCGTTATCACCACCGGGAAAGAGAAGATCCGAATAGGGGGCGGAGCCTGTTTCCCACGGTGACCCTGGCCGACCCCGACCTGACCTGAAGCAGCGTGCGGGAGCTGACTGCCTGCGCTGGTGTTGATGTGCTCACGCACGCTATTGAGTCTTGTACCTGTCGCAGGAGGAATCCAGTGTCCAGCCTTCTGGCCTGCGAGGGAGCACGCCTGACAGTTGAGAACCTGCCGGGGGTAGCAGCCGACGGGAGCAACATGTGTGTTCGACTCGTATACTGCTGGCCAGCATAATGGCGGCGAGGAACCTGTCGCGGAAAGGCAATTCCCGCGACATATCCAGGTCCGATTTTGCGAGACTGTTCCGCAATGCTCCGTGTTGTCCCCGATTCTGTTGATCAGACCAGGTAGAGCATGGTTCTCCAGACTCCTACCAGTAGATTGAAAGTGAGAAGGAATACGAAGAGTGCTACTCTCGCTCCGGCCTTGGCACCCTCGATCGTGTCCTCGATTGTTCTATCATCCCGTGCTGCGGGGTTGGGCTCGATCAGGAGGGAGATTCCGTTTGCCATCAGGCCAGAACCGATCAGAATGAGCATCAACATTGAACCCCGCACCGCGGTGCTCGCGAAATCCGAATCTATCGCCTCATCCTGCAGCCGGTGGGCGGTTGCGGCCAGGATAAGGCCCAGAATGCCCGACACCAGGCTCTTGTGCGAGCGGAGCTGCAGCGCGCCGCACAGCTCAGCACTTGCGCGCACGGTACTTATGAAAAGTGCCAGCCAGCCTGCACCCTCAGCTGTCAGGGCAGGGATGCCGTCGAGCGGCAGGTACCCGGGCGCAAGGAACAGTGCTACAGAGACAGCGAGCAGCCATGTCGCCTCGGTAAACGCGTGGTGCGTGGGAATTCGACGGCTCCTTCTGAAGCGCCTGCTTCGCACGTTGCAACCTCCTTCCTTTGTATAGATTCGCGAATAATGTCAACATTCCCCTGCCTGTGTCCAAAAATAGGTTGATAATTCCTCTCGTCCCGGGGGTAACAGCGGCGCAAACGAAAATGGGCATGCAAGAGCGTGAAGGAAGATGGCAGTATTCTGGCGTAATTGGAGTTTGAGGGCGGCGAATGCAGTGAGACAACCTTGAATGCAGTGGGAAAAAACGTTATCTTTACACTGCCGCCGATGCCTCAAGCCGGGAGCGTCAACCCAAATTGCCCGGTGTCTCTGAACGAGAGCGGCTTTTCAATGCGCCTGAAGCACAACGAGGGAGGAGTGTATTCATTGCCTTCACATAATGCAGCACCCAACCGGGCTGCGCCCGAGGGTGTGGGCGTTGGTCTGGATGTGGGTACTTTTTCAATTAAGGGAGTCCGCCTCGAGGACGGTGATGTTCGTCGAGTTACAGAGCCCACGGCAGGTCGCCCGGTCGATAGTGCCAGGAAGTGTCTGGAGCGGCTCATGTGCGAGGACGACTGGGAAAGGGATGTTCGCTTCGGCATCACCGGGGCCAACGCCTACCTGCTCGCCGACGAGTTGGGACTGAGTCCCACGCTGGAGATTGAAGCCCTCGCCGAGGGACTGGCCGGCAGCGAGATATGTTGTGATTCCGTGCTGTCCCTGGGGCATGAGAACATTTACTATGTCGAACTGGGCGCGGAAGGCAATATTGACTTTTTCAACCGAAACGGGCAGTGTGCGGCGGGAAGCGGTGCCTTCTGGTACCAGCAGGCCACCCGCCTCGGCTATGATGATGAAGATCTGGCCGATCTGGCACTTGAGTCCGGCTCGCCCATCAAGATATCCGGGCGATGCGCGGTGTTTGCCAAGTCAGACATGACTCACGCCATCAATGAGGGGGCCACACAGGGAGCCGTGGCGGCCGGATTGGCGAAGACCCTCGCTGAGATGGTGGTGGTCACCATCACTCAAAATAAGGTCATGGAGAGGGATGAGGTAATAGCAGTCGGGGGTGTGGCCAACAACCGTGCCGTGCTCAAGTACCTGCAGGATTACTGCGGGGGCGACGTAAACATTTCTGTGCCGGAGAATCACGAGTACCTGCTGGCACTCGGCGCCGCGCGGGGCACGGATCTGGTGTGTCCGGGCCGAGTTGACTTCGACGGTATTCTGAATAGGGAGTACGTTCCGCGGCACCCCCTGCCGTCTCTCGAACCCGAGCGGGTTGATTACATGCCCGATCTCAGCCCCGGGGATGACCTGGATTACAGCCGTGTGTATCTTGGTGTTGACTGCGGGTCGGTGTCCACCAAGTGTGTGCTTCTGGACCGCGACGGCAGATACATAGGTGGTGTATACCTGCCGACGGCAGGCCGCCCGGTCCTGCAGGTTCTTGAACTCATGAAGAAGGTGCGCGAGCAGTACGGTGAACAGGTGGAGGATTCCGATTTTGTGGCCTGTACCACGGGATCAGGACGCTTCCTTTCGCAGAAGATCCTCAATGCACAGTATGCGGTGGATGAGATCACCTGTCAGGCCGAAGGAATTAAATATTTGTACGGTTCAGACGGCATCCTGTCGGTAATTGAGATCGGTGGAGAAGATTCCAAGTTCCTTCAGCTGAACGACGGTTCCCTGCATGATTACAACATGAATCCCGTCTGTGCAGCCGGAACCGGGACATTCCTTGAGAACCTGGCCGGTCTCCTGGGGGTTGACATAAAGGGGGAGTTTTCCGATACCGCCTTCAATGCGGACTACGCCATCGATCTGGGTGACACTTGCACTTTGCTCTCGCAATCATCTCTGGCGGCGAGTGCCTCGCAGGGGCTTCCCTTTTCTTCGCAAATTGCCAGTATCGCCTACTCATCCGCCCGAAACTATGTCAGCAAGACTGCCGAGAACCGGCCGATGGAGGGGCGGGTGGTCTTCACCGGAGCTACCGCCAAGAATCACGCACTGGCCGCGGCTTTTGCCGCGGAGGTGGACAAAGATATCTCGGTACCTTCCTCTCCTGAGCTTTCCGGCGCACTCGGCAGTGCGCTTATGGCCAGAAACTTCGATGAGCTGGGCCTTGAAGGTGACTACGAACTGCGGAGCCTGCGGGAGCTGAATGACTTTCAGCAGCAGCAGAGAAAGTGCGGGGCGGACTGCGAGCACGAGCACAACTGCACGCTGGACGTCATAAGCTTCGCCGACGGCAGCCACTTTCTCTATGGCGACAGGTGCGGACGGTTTTCCGGTCTTGAAAAGAAGAGGGCCTCGCAGTACGCTCACCTGCCGGACTATGTGGATGCGCGAAATGAGACATTCTACGAAAAAGCGGGCGAGCCCCGCCAGGAGGGACCGACGGTCGGACTGGCCAGAAGCGGTCTGTTTTTCAGTCTCTATCCCTTCTGGGCGGCTTTCTTTCGTGAGATCGGTGCGCGGGTAGTGCTGTCCTCTGAGACTTCAGAACAGACGCTGGAAGATGGGAAGTGGAACCTCGATTCGGAAATGTGTTATCCCATGGAGGTCCTCATCGGCCACTATAAAGAGTTGGTAGACTCGGAAGTGGATTATATCTTTCTTCCAGATATCGTAACCATGGAGCCGCTTCCATGGGCAGATGACTGGCCGCGCGGATTCGGCTGCCCGCTGCTGCAGACGATCTGGGGCACTGCCGTAAGCTCCCTGGACCTGGATGACGACAGGGTGCTGTATGCACAGCTGAACTACCGCCAGGGACGTCGGATGATTCGCAACCAGCTTCGCTCCACGGCCAGACGGATGATGGGTGCCGAATTCAGCGAATCCCGCCTGGAGGAGGCGATCAGCGCCGGCTACCGGGCTCGGGATTTGTTTGAGACCGCGATGGAGGAGCAGAGCGTGGAAGTGGTTGAGACGTTGCCCGAGTACTGTAGCGAGGACACCATCGCAGGAGTATTCTTGGGCCGCCCCTACACCATATACGATGATGAAGTCTCCAAGGGGTCGCTGCATTACGCCAGTCAGCGCGGGGTGGTTGCACTCCCCCAGGAGTACCTGCTGGCTTATGTGCGGGGCTGGTACGAGGGCCGCATCGAATCGGAGTTGATGGGCAGCCGCGCGGAGTTCGAGAAGGATTTTGCCGACGTCTTGCGCAAGGCGGAAAATATGTACTCCGCACAACTGCAGAGGATGCTGGCCGCTGCTCACATTGTGTCATACCTGAATCGGCGGCGCAGCAGTCACGACCTGCCTGAGCTGCACACTATCCTGCAGGACCCGTTCAAGTGCGGACCTAATGCCATGCTGAGGCACTTCCTCCGGCACATATCGCCGAGCCTGCGTCTCACCATGGATGAGCACACCGCCCCGGCCGGCATGATCACACGGCTCGAGGCCTTTCGCAATACCTGTCTGTCCCGCAAGGATTACCAGCAGCCGACGCTGATCTCTGCGGAGACTCTCCCCCCGGATCATCTGCGGAAGAAGAAGGTCCTGATCCCTCAGCTGTCGCACCATGCCTTTATGTTTGAGGCGGCAATGCAGAGCCAGGGGGTGGATGCTGAGGTTCTTCCCCGCAGCCAGGATACCGACCTGACCCTGGCCAAGAGGTACTG
>PWGR01000136.1 GCA_003554565.1 Clostridia bacterium | reverse complement strand
GGCATACCGGCCGGCCGCTTCCTTCACTGCAACTGTGACCACTTCCGGAACTATCTCGCGGGCCTGCTCACAGACGTTGGAATCACCGCTGACGAGAACCAGCGGCACAGAAAATTTCCCGGCCAGGGCAGCATTCAACCCTGTCTCACCCAGTTCCCGCCCGTTCAGCCGCACGCGGGAGACCACCGCACCCGATATGGTGTGGTTCAACACCCCGTGCGTGCCCGCCCGGGCGTGATACCCGATGAAGATACACCCGTCGAAACCTTCACTACAGTCTATTCCCTCCATCTGACCCAAGATCTTGGGCGTCCCCGTCATCAGCCTCACTTCCGGCGAAAGCTCCTCTATGAGAAGATTCCGCATCCCTCCATGACCGTCATTGACCACAACTTCTTCGGCTCCCGCATCCAGGGCCGCCCGGGCAGCTGCGTCCACCTCGGCGGTCATGAGCCTCCGGGCGCGTCCGTAATCGGATCCCTCTGTGCTGGTATGATCGGTGGCGACCACGCCACTTACGCCCTCGAGGTCTGCCGATATGTAGATCCGCATACTCACCACTTGCTCCCTTCCTGTCAGATTCTGCTAGACCGCAGATGATAGGTGGGATGGACCTGCCCCACCACATCCTGCAGAACATTTGTGACTGGAGGATGCCAGAACTCATCCAGCGCCTCCTCGTCCTTTTGCGTCAGGACATCCAGCTGCGACAGCGCCTCCAAAGCAGCTGCGCCAGCGGCCTGTCCATTCCCATCCTCAATCTTCACTGCCAGCCCGAACCCCTCATCGACCGCACACACACAGTAGACTCCGAGGGCCCCGCCCTTGGCGGCGAAGCGTGCGCCGGGACGGGCATTCAGCGCGGTGCAGATCCGTCCCTCACCTGCCACCATCAGAGGATGGGTCTGCATCGCCTGCACCACACGCCGCGCGGAGGCGGCCTTGCGGTCAGAGAGCCCGCTCGCCCGGCCCAGGCGCGCAAACATGTACGCCATCTCTGCCACGCTCATCCCGTACGCCGGCAGGCCGCACCCGTCAATCCCAATACTGATATCCTCAGGTGCGAGCCCACTCATCTCTGCAATGTGTGAAAGCAGCAGCTGCTGCAGGGGGTGTCCGGAGGCGCGGTAATCGTCGGTCGGCCAGCCCATGTGCTGACAGACGGCCAGCATACTCGCGTGTTTACCCGAACAGTTGGAGTGAACGGAAGAAGGGTTATCACCCCGCCGGTAAAGGTCCACGCGACTGGCCTCGTGCACAGGCGGGTGACTACCGCAGCGCAGCTTTACCTCATCGACCCCGGCCTTGGTGAGGATAGAACGAACCGTCTCGACATGCTCCGGCTGCGCACTGTGCGATGCGCAGGCCACGGCGACCTCGCGAACTTCCAGCCCGAAGGCACTCGCCGCACCGGTCTCGATTACCGGCATGGCCTGCAGGGGCTTGGCAGAAGATCGCATGTAGGTCCGGTGATGGGGATCGCCCGCACTGTAAAGGATCTCTCCGTCGACATTCACGACAGCCACGTGACCGCGGTGCCTGCGATCTGTCAGCTCATCCCTCGTCGCCTTCACCAGTGTTGTAGCCTCCGACACAGGCATTCTCCTCTCAAGCGTATGGAATCAGGCTCTGCGGGCCAGCCTCTCCCCCGCAGCGCGAATGATATCGATTACTTCATCTACCGGAAGCCCCTCGACCACGCGATCATCGCGCCCTACCACAGTATCGGCCACAAAGAGAGCATTCAGAATGGCCTCCTCAGTAGCCTCGACGGTACCGGTAAAAAGGCGGTTCAGACCGGGATGGTTATCATAAAGAAATTCTCTCTCGCCCGCCATCTCTTCGGGGCGATGGGGATGGGTGTGCTCAGCGGAAAAGGCAATGACGAAGTCGCCGCTTCCGTGCGCCGCTGTAGAGCCCACGCGGGCCAGCCCGAGCGCCGCCCGTCGCGCCATGCGACCGAGCTGGCGGCTCGACACCGGCGCATCGGTGGCTACGATCATGACTATTGACCCGTCTTCGTCCGGAGAGTCGTCCTGCGAATCGTCATCTGTCGTCTCAACCAGAAAACGTCCCACGGGGAAGCCTGCGACGCGCATCTCCTTGCTCTTTCCAAAGTTGGCCAGGACCAGAACCCCGACGTTGAAGTGACGGACATCCGTCGGCTCTTCCCTGGAACCGGAGAAAACCTCAACACTGCGGGAAGCGGTGCCGATTCCTCCCTTGTAGCCCATGCACCGCATTCCGACCCCCGCGCCGACGGCACCTTCCGGCACAGGACCGCCTGCTGCACGGGTGATGGCGGAGTGGACGTGCTCGGCCGCCACATGCCGGCCACGGATATCGTTGAGATACCCATCGTTGCATTCCCCCACAACCGGGTTAACAGTGCCTTTTTCCCCAATTTCTTCATTGTGCTCCAGCAGGTAGTCCAGCAGGGCATCCGCCACCCGGGGAACACTCAGGGGGTTTGTGAGGGCAATAGGGGATTCCAGGTCGCCCAGCTCATCGATTTGGGGCAGCCCGACCGCCTTTCCGAAGCCGTTGAGCACGAATGAGGCCGCAGGGACCTTATGTTGGAACATATTGTCTGGTCCGGGGAGGATAACCGTACACCCGGTTCGCACCGGTCCAAAACCGTGCACGAGCTTCCCGCTGCCGGAAAACAACGTGGAGTGCCCCACCCGCACCCCCGGTACGTCAGTTATCGCATTGTGTGGGCCCGGCGGCAGACCCGCAAACTGGATTCCCGCCTCGCGCGCCCGCATACGCGGCCCGGGCAGTTTCAGCATCTGTCCACACCTCCCACAGCAGCGGCAGCTGCTTCAATCAGCGCCGAGAAGACCCTCCGCATGTTCTTTTGGTGCATATACATCAACTCCGGATGCCATTGCACCGCCAGGATAAAGCGGTGGCCGGAACTCTCCATGGCCTCTACCACTCCGTCGGGCGCCCGCGCGGCCACCACAAAACCCGGGGCAGTCGTGCGGATCGCCTGGTGGTGCAGGGTGTTCACCCATACATCGCCTTCACCGGGACGCAGTATCTCATGCAGCAGAGTATCGGCTGCCACGGATATGCTGTGCGCTGCGTGCCATCTGGGAGCCTTCTGCTGGTGTTGGAGCACATTATCCAGCTGTCCGGCTAGATCCTGGTATACGTCACCACCTGCAGCGATGTTGAGAACCTGCATTCCGCGGCAGATGGCCAGTACGGGCATGTCTCGCCTGAGTGCTTCCCGGGCCAGGGCGAGTTCCAGCTCATCGCGCTCCGGACTGATGCTTTCCAAACCCGGCTGGGGTTCCTCGTTGAAGTGACGCGGAGCGACATCCACCCCGCCACTGAGAAGCAGCCCGTCCATATGGTCCAGGCAGGCGGCCACAACATGCTCGTCCACGTCCCCGGGCGGCAGGAGCGGCACAACCCACGGGACTCCCCCTGCACCCCTTACAGCATCGAGGTACGCGCAGGGAAGGCTCACTTTTTCGTTCGCATAGTCCTTGCTCGCGGTGATACCGATAAAGGCATTCATTGCCTCATCTGGTCCTCACAGAACGAAGCAAACGTCCCCCGGTGAGCTTCCTCGAACAGCGCCGCGACCCCACCGGTGTGCAAAAACACGGCTGCCTCATCATCCGGGATGACTCCTCTGTCTACCAGGCCAACCAGGCCGGCCAGCGCCTTCCCGGCGTAGGTGGTGTCCACAACAATCCCCTCGGTCTGTGCCAGGGTCTGACCCGCCCTGATACCCTCAGCAGTAGGCACAGCGTACCCCTCTCCGATGAACTCATCATGCACCTGCAGGCATTTTTCGTATGACTCGGATGGCCACCCGAGAAGCTTGAGAGTATCGTCGGTGAGACGGCAGATTCTCTCGCGCATGGATTCGGCCCCCCGGCTCACGGACACCGCGTGCAGCGCAACATGAGGACACAGACGGGAAATAGCAGCCAGCAGGCCCGCCGCCGTCCCTCCCGAACCGGAGGCCATAACCACATGCTCTATATCGGCGCCCTCATCAACAAACTGCTCCCACATCTCAAATGCTGCGAGTACATAGCCGATGGAACCCAACGGAACAGAACCCCCTAGCGGTACAATGTACGGTGACTGCCCCTCACGTCTAAGTGCCTCCGCACAATCGTCCATTGCTTCCTCGGGCTCATCATCACCGACAAACCTCAGCTGCGCCCCCATGAGCTCGTCCAGGAAAAGATTACCCTGACGATAGCCGGGATCTTCGCCAGTCAGAAACAGGATGGACTCCATACCCACCGCAGCGCACGCGGCAGCCGTCATGCGGGCGTGATTCGACTGCGGTCCCCCGGCAGTCAACACCACATCTGCACCCCGCTTCAAGGCATCGCCCAGGATGAACTCCAGTTTTCTAGCCTTGTTTCCGCCGGTGGCCAGGCCGGTCTGATCATCCCGTTTGACCCAGATTTCCGGGCCGGCAAGTACGGAAGAGAAGCGCGGCAGGTAGCTGAGAGGCGTGGGGATTTGGGCGAGGCGCCTGCGGGGAAAGCGTGCCAGGTTCACTGATAGCCCTCCTTTCAGATATCTGTCAAACCGAGACTGATCATCAGTGCGTCATCCACCTTTGCCATTGTTTCCTCTGCCAGGTGGGCGACTCGCTCGCGCAGGCGCTCCTTATCGATGGTGCGGATCTGCTCACACAGAATCACGGAATCGCGGTCCAGGCCGTGATCCTCTCGAGTGACTTCCACATGGATGGGCAGCTGTGCCTTGGAAATCCTCGAGGTGATGGCCACCACGATAACAGTGGGACTGAACTTGTTGCCCACGTCGTTCTGCACCACCAGAACGGGGCGAACTCCTCCTTGCTCCGAGCCTATGACCGGGCTCAGATCAGCAAAGAATATGTCACCTCTAGAGATCTGCAACGTCTCCTCCTCCTGTTAGGTTCTCGAGCAGCACCTCCGAGCTTTCGTTCTCGACGTCAATGCAGGCCTCCGCCAGCTTGAGATTAAGAGAGGCCATGTTCTCATATCCTTCTCGCAGGGACTCGCGCAGGTCGTACAGCTGCCTGGAATGAATGTATGATCGCACTGCGTCGCGTATGAATTCGCTGCGGCTGGTGTCTTCAGACTCCGCCATGGAATCCATCTCCTCCAGAAGAGATCGGGGAACGGATACACAGATCCTCTTGGCTTCTTTCATAATCCCACCTTTTCCGTACATCCCGAATCCTGCTTCGACATCAGAAGTGCAGTACCTCCGACCTGGCAATAACGCGCTCACCCCGCCTGAACTCACGGGGAACCCGCTTGGCTATGCCGGTGAAGATCTCGTGTGCGATGGTGTTCATTGCTTCGGCCAGCTCCTCGACAGTGATCTCTTCCTCGCCATCACGTCCCAGAAGTGTTACCTCAGTTCCCGCCTCAACCCCATCCAGATCCGGGGGGATCACCAGCATCAACTGGTCCATGCAGACCCTCCCGGCGATACGACAGCGTCTCCCCTGCACCAGAACCTCTCCCCGGTTGGAGAGGCCGCGCGGATAGCCATCTGCGTACCCGCAGGGCACCGTGGCTATTCTGGTCGCCGCATCAGCAATGAATGTTCGCCCGTAGCTGATGCCGTCACCCGGCGCGACCGTCTTTATCTGGGCGATCCTGCTCTTCCAGGTCAGAAACGGTCGGACCGGAACACTCCTGCTGGTCTGCTCCGTCGGGTAGACCCCATACAGCATCAACCCTGGCCGGATCACATCAAGCGCCGCCTCGGGGAAATCCAGAACCCCCGCACTGTTGCAGGCATGTACAGCGGAAAGATTCACTCCCCGCCTCTTAAGATCCCGGGCGAAACGGCGAAAGCGCCGGATCTGTTCCCGGGTGAAGGCAACGTCCTCATCCGCCACCGAGAAGTGTGTGAAGGCACCCTCCATCTGCAGCTCGTCCAGACAGTTCATCTCTTCCGCCCACCGGAGCCCGCGCTGATCGCATGGGATACCCAGGCGTCCCATTCCCGTCTCCACCTTCAGGTGCACTCGGGCGCGCCGGCCGCACTTCCCCAGTTCTCTGGCAACAGCTCGTCCATGCTCTGGTGAGACGATGGTGAGGGTCACATCCGAATCCACCGCCGCGGCGGCCATATCCGGGGGAGTCCATCCCAGCACCATAATTGGGGCATCCAGGCCCCGCTCGCGCAGCACCAGAGCCTCCTCCAGAAAGGCTACAGACAGCGAATCTGCCCCGGCCCGCAGCGCACTCGCTGCCACCATCTCTGCCCCGTGGCCGTACGCATCAGCCTTGACGACCGCGGATATGGTCGAACGTCGTTTGCCGTGCAAATCCAGATAACGCCGGATCTGCCTGATATTCTGCTCAAGCTCCTGCAAATTTATCTCGACCCAGTTCGGTCTCATACGTCACTTCCACTCCAGACCATCAATGGCCTCTGGCACGCATTCAATTACGTCGCGCGGCAGCATACTCCGCATATCCACATCCCCGGCAGCCAGGTCAGCAGCCATGCCGTGCAGGTAAGTACCGGAGACCGCTGCGGGCAGGGGCTTCACTCCCTGGGCCAAAAATGCCGCTATAATGCCGGTCAGGACATCACCCGAGCCCCCGGTGGCCAGCCCGGGGTTGCCGGTCGAATTTACCCAGGTCTCCCCCGACGGGACAGAAGTAATGCTGGGGGCTCCCTTGAGCACGACTACCCCGGCAGACGCTTTGGCCGCCTCGCACGCGATCCCGCAGCGGTCTGACAGAACCTCTGCGGTGCTGCACTTCATCAGACGAGCCATTTCTCCGGGATGGGGAGTCAACACTACCCGGCCGCGCAGTGACCCACAAGAAAAGATGTCCGGATCACCGGCCACCGCATTCAACCCGTCTGCATCGACCACCATAAGCGGCCCGTGAACCCGGTCCACCCAGCTGACAACCTCCCGCACCAGCTGTACGGTTCCCTCACCCCGGCCCAATCCCGGTCCCAGGGCGACCACGTCCGCGCGCGACAGAGGCTCCTCCAGATCACGCATTGCCACCCGCGGATCGTCCGCCGAGAAACTCGCAGTCATGGCCTCGAGCAGTCGCGATGCAACGGCAGTCTCGCTGTGCTCGGGCACAGCGCACGTTACCAGCCCCGCCCCTGCCCGGAGCGCGGCCTCGGCAGTCATAACCGCCGCTCCCGTAAAACCTGGAGACCCGCCCAGCACAACGACGTGTCCGTAGCTGCCCTTGTGGCCGGTCCGGGTTCGATCCGGCAGG
>PWGR01000214.1 GCA_003554565.1 Clostridia bacterium | reverse complement strand
TGGTCCGGGAGGGCCGCCTCCGCCGATGCAAAATCCGCTGCGACGCGCAGGCGCAGCGAGCCGGAGGCGGAATCGAAGAAAGTGCGGGGACCGAGAAACGGGCATTGGTCGGTGTGGGCAAAGCGGGACCGGATATACGAGGTCAGGCGGCGGTCAAAGGCGCCGGTCGTCTCCTGGTCTCTGTCCTGCGGGGGACGGTTCATCTGTCGTTTCACCCTTTCGTATGAAGCACTATCCGATCTTTCGCCGCCTGGAGGGTTGAGCCCTCCCGGCGGCTCGCGGGCCACCTGTCAGCGGGTGTACCCGGGCCGGCTGCAGGCAGCAGGGATGAGGCCGGCAGGGGAGAAGGAGGGACTGAACGGTTGTGTTGGCGTCGGGTTGAGGAGAGAGAGGTGGCCGATGGCAGTTGAGTCTCTGGTGGAAAGGATAATGTCCCGTCAGTGCGGGGCGCAGTGCCGGGCGGGCGATTACGTGGTGGCGCGGGTGGATCGCGTCTACATTACAGATGCCTCCGCTCCCTCCGTGCTGGACCGGATGGAGCAGCTGGGCGGGGGCCGCCCGGCCCATCCCGACCGCATCGCCCTGGTCATGGATCACTATGTTCCCGCTCCCAGTCCCGGGGTCGCGGAGGTGCACCGGCGCATGCGGGATTTTTCCCGCCGCACGGGATGCCACCTGTCCACCGAAGGCGGTGGCATCTGCCATCAGGTGCTCGGAGAGCAGGGATTCATCCGGCCGGGGGAGCTGGTGGTCGGGGCGGACTCACACACCGTCACCTACGGCGCATACGGAACGCTCGCTCTCGGAGTGGGGTCGACCGATGCGGCGGTAGCTGCTGTGACCGGGAGGCTGTGGTTCCGGGTCCCGGACAGTGCCCGGCTGCGGCTGCGCGACGCGCTTCAGGCCGGGTGTTCGGGACGGGACGTCGCCCTCAAGCTCAACGGGAGCATGGGCCCATCCGGCGCGGATTATCTGTGCGTGGAACTGTGGACCGGAGAAGCAGATATCGAACCGGATCATCTGTCCGCCGTGGCCAATGCCTCGGCCGAGTGGGGGGCGAAGGCGGCCGTCTCGGTGCGGGAGGAAGATGCAGCTTCCTTCGAGGGAGCGACCTATGCCGCCGAATGGGATGTGGATCTGGCCTCTGTCGAGCCATTCATTGCCCTGCCGCACAGCCCCCACCGCACGGTCCCGGTCCGCGAGGTGCGCGGGCGCCCGGTGCAGCTGTGTTTTGTGGGGACCTGCGCCGGGGGGACGCTGGGCGACCTGCGGGGGGCCGCGAATGTACTGCGAGACGCAAAGGTGGCCCCGGATACCCGTCTTCTGGTGGCGCCGGCTTCCCGGGGCATTTACGCGCGCGCCCTGCGGGAGGGGCTGATCGACGTACTGCACGCCGCCGGCGCGGTGATTCTGCCCGCCGGATGCGGGCCGTGCTGCGGTACGGCCAACGGTGTCCCTGCCGCCGGTGAGACCGTGATATCCACCGCCTGCCGCAATTATCGCGGGCGCATGGGCAACGCGGAAGCGGAGATTTATCTGGCATCTGCCGAGACGGTGGCAGCGGCGGCAGCATCCGGGTGCATCGAGGACCCCAGGGAGGTGTGGTACGGATGAACGCGCGGCATATCGAGGGCAGGGCGCGTCTTCTGCCCGATGCGGTCAACACAGACTACATCATCAGCTCGCGGCGAAAGCGGCAGATTCCGGAGATGTCCCGGCTGGCCGGTTACATTTTCGAGGACCTCCCGCAGCCGCTGGATGAGCCGGTATCGCCCGGCGACATCCTGGTGGCGGGTGAGGATTTTGCCTGCGGTTCGGCGATGGAGGCTGCGGTGGACGTGCTGATTGCATCGGGGGTGCGGGCCGTCATTGCGCGATCCGCCGCCCGCACGTTTCACAGAAACGCCATAAACGGCGGCCTGCCGCTCCTCATAGCCCACCGGGATGTGGCGGATGAGGGGGACATCCTGCAGATCTGCTACGCGGCGGACGGGGAGATATACAACGCCACCCGGCACGAGCGGGTACGGACCGTCCCGGTCCCGGACCTGGCGGTGCGGCTCGCCGCGGCGGGCGGTCTGATCAAGTACTGCCGCAGGGAGGGGATGCCTCCCCCGGGGCTTCTGCCCTGACCGGAGCAGGCCGGGACAGATCAGGCAGCTTCTCGGTGCGGGCGGTGTCAGGTTCTGTGCGGGATGGGGGCGGTGTACTGCGGAATTGCCGGAGAGGTCACCACCGGCAGGCCGTCCTTTGCGGTGCGGCCGGTCCCGGCAGGAAGCTCTCCACCTTTCAGCGAAGTGGCAAAGAATCAAAGATTGTGAGGGGGATTATTGATGCTGAATAAGCCGATGGCAGTTCTCGGGGCGGGCGACGGGGGGCGCACCATGGCCGCCGATCTCACCCTGGCGGGTTACAGCGTCCACCTGTACGAGCACCCGCGCTTCCGGGATGCTTTTTCCGAGATTCTGTCCCAAGAAAGGATTGAACTGCGCGGGATCGGCCGCAACGGGGTAGCCGAGCTGGCCCGCGCCACGACTGATATGGAAGAAGCGGTGCGGGATGCGCGCCTGATCCACGTGGTGCTCCCGGCCTTCGGGCAGGAGCTGTTCTTCTCTGAGCTTTGCCCGCACCTGCGCGACGGCCATACCGTCATCGTGTGGGCGGGCGACTTTGGATCGCTGCGCCTGGCTGAAATGATGCGGGAGCGCGGGGTGGAGGGGGATGTGCTTTTGGCCGAGGCCAATACCCTTCCGTATGGTACGCGCGCGGCCGGGCCGGCGACGCAGGACCTCAAGCTCACCGCGGCACGGGTGACGGTGGCCGCGCTTCCGGCGGCGCGGACGGGTGAGCTGCTGCCGTCACTGCAGGAGCTGTGGCCCGGGGTAATAGAGGACGGGGGCAACGCAGTGGTGGCCGCGCTGTGCAATCTGAACCCCATATGTCACCCGCCGGGGTCGCTTCTGAACGTGGGACGGATTCAGTGGTCGGAGGGCGAGTTCTACATGTACCGCGAGGGGATTACCGAGGCGCCGGCCCGGGTGATACGGGAGCTGTATGAAGAGACCGCCGCGCTCGGGCGCGCCCTCGGACGCCCCGTCCTGCAGTACGAGGACCGCGACTTTCGCAATCCCGGCACCATCATGGCTGCTGTCTTCCGCGGGCCCTTCGACACGCATCGGATCATCGGTGGGATCCGCGGACCCGAGAGTATTGAGTCACGCTACATCACGGAGGATCTGCCGTACGGGCTGGTTCCCATGTCGGAGCTGGGCGAAAAGCTCTCCGTGCCCACCCCGCTCATCGACGCGATAATTACGCTGGGCGGGTATGTGTGCGACCGGGACTTCCGGGCCGAGGGCCGCACCCTGGAGTCACTGGGCCTCGCTGATATGGACGCGGACGGGCTGCTCACCTATGTGGAGGGGGGCAGCTGACGTTGTTCTGGCCGGGCCCGGTACCCGGCGGGAGAGCCGCGCGGTGGCCCGGCCGCGGGCCATCAAACCGGGCCCGTCTCGTTTCATCGTTCGATGGCATGGATCAGATCCAGGAAGTTTCTTCCGAAAATCCTCCCGCGCTCTTCATCCGGCAGGGCCAGGTCCTCGATGGCGCCTATGGCCCGGGTCATATCTCCTATCTGGTGCGGGTAGTCAGAACCCAGAAGCATCTGCCCACTTCCCATCGTAGTGCGGGCGAAACTGAGGGCGTGGGGGTCAAATGCCACGGTGTCGTAGTACAGCCGGCTGAGATATTCCGAGGGCCGCCGCGGGATCAGCCCCGATATCTCCGGGTAGACCTCATACCCGCGGTCCAGCCGCTCCGCCACATAGGGCAGCGTACCGCCCAGGTGAGCGGCTATGAGGACCAGCCCCGGGTGCCGCTCAAAAGTGCCGGAGAAGACCAGGCGCGAGATGGTGGTGGTGGTGTCAAAGAGGAAACCCAGCAGCGGGACCAGGCGGTGATCCTCGAGCATCCGGTAGTCATCGGGTGACGTCGGGTGCACCAGAAGCGGCGCCCTGAGCTCCTCCGCCTGGGCGAACACGGGGGCGAATGCCGGATCGTCCAGGGGACGGCCGTTGATGTTGGTGAAAAGGAGGGCGCCGTGCAGGCCCAGCTTTTCGACCGCGTGGCGCAGCTCCCGGGCGGCGGCGCGGGGATCCTGCAGCGGCAGGGCGGCGAAAGCGTAGAAGCGGTCCGCGTGTTCGCTGCAGATTGTGGCAAAATCCTCATTGACCGCGCGGGCCAGCTCCCGCCCGGCGTCTGGTTCCTCTATATGTACGCCAGGCGTGGTGAGGGTCAGGGCCTGCGACTGCATGCCGGCTTCCTCCATGTCCTCGATGCGCGCGGACAGGTCGCGGTGACCCGGCACCAGGATGTTGTGGTCGCCTGCGTAGTGCAGGATGGGGTCGGGACCTTCGTTGTGATCCAGCCGCGCTGCAAACTTTCCGGTATCCAGATGCTTCAGGTAGGACTCGGGATAGAAGTGATTGTGCACGTCAATGGTCATGGGTCGACCTCCTTACGTTTTTTCAGGATTCGCAGTCGATTGCCCATATCCTCCTCCGAGATCTCGAGGGCGGCGCGGCACCCGGGAGGCCGCACTGCAGGCAGATGACCTGCGGCGCGAACGTTGTGTCAGTAGCACAAATTCGTGTTAGAATAACACCAGGATATAAGGGGGTATTCATCTTGTCCATCATGGTGACGCCGGTGGGGGAGGTCCGCAACGACGTGCAACAGCGGCCGGCCGACGGCTGGGAGAGCATCGTATCGGAGATCCGCGTGCGGGACAAATTTGCACAAGCCCTGTATGGGCTGGAAGAGTTTTCACATATTATGGTGCTCTGCTGGTTTCATCTCTCGGAAGGCCGGAATCGTGAGACCCTGCGGGTCCATCCCATGGGAAGGAATGATCTGCCGGAAGTAGGCGTATTCGCAACGCGGAGCCCGAGACGGCCGAACCCGATTGCGGTGTCAGTCTGCCGGCTGTTGGCGAGGGAAAAGCAGCTGCTCCGGGTGAAAGGATTGGATGCGGTGGACGGTACACCGGTTCTGGACATCAAGAGTTTCAGCGACCGCAACCTGCCCGGGGACACCCGGGGGCCCGCCTGGCTGGATGAAATTGTTCCCGGGAGAGGGTCCTGAGCCCGCCTGCAGGCCAGCTCATGCGACGGGAAGCAGCGAAGCCGCACCCTGTGTGGAGTGCTTCTCGCTGATGCCCGCCGGGTCGTCAGGTGTTGTTATGTTCTTCCGGGCCTGCCTTCGGATTCTTGCGATTCATTGTGGGTAATTGAGACCCGGTCCTGTGCCGCTGTGTCGCGCACGAGCTTTCGCAGAATGCGCGCTCTTCGCCTTATTTCGCGAAGCACCTCTTGCAGTTGCTCGTCAGCATCGTCACCGGATGATTTTTCTGCCTTTTGCGCCAGATCCTCAATGTCCCGACAGGCGGTTGTCAGTGGGTCGCCTTGAGTCATCGTGAGCTCCACCTTCCGGATATACAGACTCGGCACAGCCATCCCCGTTGGGCAACCGAAGTGCTATTTTCCGGCTGACAGCCTCCATTACAATGGGGTCCACATGGTATTGCGGCAGGTCGACGCGTAACCTTCGCATCCATCACCGTGGGACTGTTGCCACCACAGAAGCATACACCGAAAGCCAATATTCGTCAAAAGTGGTTATGAGAGACCACAGATAGTAGTGGACCGTGTCGTCTGTCGTTCGTTGCAACACGTGCGTGTAATCTCCTTTTTGCGTAATCTCTTGTATTTGGCAAATAGATTTGTATATCTGGTCACCGGATCTGAGTGCCGCCGGATTTCGGGTGCCGGGGGGCAAGGCGGCGGTGGGGTCCAGATCAATACGCACCGGCTGGCAAATTGGTGATGCCGTCGGGTCAATGCGATGAAGCGAGGTGCCTTTCCCGGTTTGGGGTCTGCTTCTGCAGACCCACATTCGGGAGCAGAATTTTTGGATAGAGAAATTACCGGGTATACCTTGACGCCTCCCGGTGGTGGCAGGTAGAATTTATCTAACTGCTTTTGGTGTGCTGTTCGGGGTGGAGCAAATCATGTGCAAGGAGGAACATGATGATCACATTTCGCAACCTGATGATCGTAACAATCACTGCCCTGGTTCTTCTTCTGGTCGGCGCGTGCGGCCCGGATGAAGCGGGGGATGGGTTGGCGGACGGAACGCATGAGGGAGTATCTGATCCGGATTCCAGCGGATACGTTTCAGTAGAGGTGGTCGTGCAGGACGGATCAATCGCCGATGCCAGCATGATGGAATATACCGGCGACGGGCAGCCAAAGGATCCGGACACCTATGCCTATGATGAATGGGCCGAGGCAAAAGAGGAGCTGCCCCAGCGGTTGATCAATGACGGGTCACCGGACGTAGATACTTTCGCCGGTGCCACCAGCACCACTGAGAAGTTCCGCCAGGCCGCAAGGCGCGCCCTGGGGGAGGAAGATGCACACGAGTCCGGCCCGTACACCGATGGAGTACATGCGGGTATCTCCGAACCCGGGGACCAGGGGGGACACGTGGAAGTGGAAGTTTATGTTCTTCTCGGCCACATCGTGGACGTGGAGTGGGAAGAGCACGATGGGGACGGCAATGTGAAGGACCCCGATGAGTATGATTATGAAGATTGGCAGGAGGCCGTGGACGAATTGCCTGCCCGCGTCGTCGACGAACAGGGAACGGATTTTGACGCCGTCAGCGGCGCAACGGGCACCAGTGAGATGTTCCGCGATGCTGTGGAGGACGCACTGGGCGGCGCCTGATTAACCTGAAGAACTGATTGATAGCTAATTTAAATATTGGGGGACTCCACCAGAGTCGGCAGGAGCCCGGGATCTTGTGATCCCGGGCTCCTGTCTCTGTACGCCCGGCATGGTCAAGTGCTGGGGGGGTGAAAGTCCCCTGTGGGCAGTCGCCACGTTGAATCACTGGCTGAAGTCAAGGGTGCCGGCGGTGACGCGGGATCTGAAGGAAGCCGGAGGCAAAACCGCGACCCGGGGGGCACGAACTCTGGGCGAGGTGCAGAGGACTGGGCGAGTCTGTCATATACGAGCCCCCAAACTGGCTGAAGGTTCGCTGTGTAGACAGGGCGGGTGCGGAAAACGCCATCCCTGTTCGGGGAGACTACGATCACATGAGAACCTCACTCTGTCAGATAGAGAAGCCGCGAATGTCGTAACCGAGCATGAATATGGCTGATTGCAGTGCAGTCAACCTGGATTCTCCCTCATACCTGTCGAAAGAGGAGTTCGTGTTATCCAGTACACCGCGTAAGAGCCAGCTGGCTTTCACTGCACTATTTGAGTGCTTGTCTGAACGATTGTGCACACCGGGAAAC
>PWGR01000274.1 GCA_003554565.1 Clostridia bacterium | reverse complement strand
CAACCAGCATCCACCGTCATATGTATCGTAAGAAGGCCCCGCCTAGCTGAGCCGCCCGACGGTGAAATAATCACCCGATCTGCGTTATGACCGTAAATAGCGGGAGATAAAGGGCAATGACCATGACGGCAACCATGCCACCGACCACTATGATCAGTATCGGCTCGATCAGCGAGGTCAGGCCGCGCGTCATGGTGTCAACCTCCATCTCGTAGAATTCCGCCACCCGGTTGAGAAGGTTCGGCAGCTCCCCCGTCTCCTCACCGATGGCCACCATCATAGTCACCATGGGCGGAAACAGAGCATTCTCGCGGAGCGGTTCCGTCAGGCTCTCTCCCTGTTGAACTCGCTCCCCGGCTGCCTCCACCGATTCCTCCATCTGGATGCTGCCCGAAGTGGGCCCCGCCGTCTCCAGGGCCTCCAGTATCTGTATGCCGCCTCCCAGCAGGGTCGCCAGTGTCCGGCAGAATCGGGCCAGCGTGATCTTCTGAAACAGCGCCCCGAACACCGGAAGTTGAAACCGCATCCGGTCCCAGCCCCGCTTCCCCCGCTCGGAACGCATGTAGCTGCGGAAACCGAAGCCCACAACCAGTGCGGCCACCAGGTACAGGTACCAGACGGTACGCAGCGAATTGCTGAAGGTTATGATGATATGGGTCGGCAGGGGAAGGGCCACGCCCTCAGGAAACATATCCACAAATATCGGGACGATAAAGAACATCATTGCCAGAAGAATGACTGTGGCGAAGGCAACCACCGCCACCGGGTATATGGTAGCACTCCGGATATTGTCACGCAGCGACTTGTCCTTGTCGGTCTGTTCCGCGAGGCGGCCAAGTACATCAACCAGGTTTCCGCCCACTTCCCCGGCGCGAATCATGTCCGTGTACATATCAGAGAAAACCTGTGGGTAGTCCTTCATTGCCTCAGAGAGGCCGGAACCTGCCTCGACGCTGTCAGCAATCTCAGCGACTACCTTTTTCAGGGTCGGATTGGAGGACTGCTCACCCAGTGCATACAGCGCCCGGATCAAGGGTATACCGGCATTGAGCATGGAGGCAAGCTGCCGGGTGAAGAGCCCGAGGTCACCCAGGCTGACGGGCTTTTCGTACTGAAGCAGGTCAGAAAACAGCGAGCGGCGGACAGGCTGCAGCTTCACCGGGGTGTATCCCATCCTGCGCACTTTCTCAGCGGCGGCAACCTCACTGCTGGCATCGACGTCACCGCTCACCGCGGCACCAGCCTCATCGATTGCCTCATAGACGTAAGATGGCACGTGCACACCCTCCCATCCAGGTTCAGTTGGTCCCGGGATGAATCGCTTCGGACGTGAGACGGGGCAACGCCTCATCAGGAAGAACGGCCGGCACTTCCGGCAGGATTCGACATCCTTCCCTGCAGAGATTATTCTCGACGCGGGCGGAAATTCCTTCAAGGGGTAAGGCGGAGGCACGTCCACATCAGCCGATTGGGGCGGGGCGGGGTCTCCGACCCGGGGATCTGCCCTGAGGGATTAGCTCTCCTCCGAAGCGGAGTTGCACCACATGTAGTAACGGAGTTCGGTGTATTCCGGCCCGTGAACCACACCGATGTCGCACAGCTGGCATTCCTTGAGAAACTCGTGCTCGCGCCGACCCTCCGCGAGATGTTCCGCCAGCACATCCAGGAATCCTTCTCCCGAACGGTCGCCGGTATCAAACTCAGCGACGCGGCGGATCATGGTGTACAGAAATCCTGATCGCTTCACCTTCTCCATCCTCTCATCGGGCCAATGTCTTCAATTTTAGCCTTCCGGCCGGCCGGTCAGGCCCCGCCTCTGCAGATAACCGATCGTCCAGCGCTCAATGAGACGCAGCAGCTTGGTCATGAAGAAGTCCCGCTGCGACAATGGGACCACGAGTATGGTGTGCATCCCCATCCGGTTCCCGCCGACTACATCGGTGAAAAGCTGGTCGCCCACCGCCGCGCACCTGTCGGGCGGAGCATCCAGGACCTTCATCGCCCGCCGGTAGGCGCCGGCGCGGGGTTTGGTGGCCCCCGCAATCGCCGGCACCCCCAGCCTATCGGACAATCGTTTGACCCGTTTTGACAGGGCGTTGGACACCAGAACCACCCGGAATCCACGCTCCTGTATCTCCCCCAGCCAGTCAGTCGTTACCTCACTGATGGTCTCGGAACCAAATGGAACCAGGGTATTGTCAAGATCGCAGATCACGCCCTCGACTCCGGCCTGTTTTAGATCATCCAGGTCTATCTTATCGATGGACGATACGTACTGATCGGGTGTCAAAAACCGCGCCAATACCAAGACCCACTCTCCTCTGGCCTATAAGGTGTATCCATCATCCGATGCGTATCTCTGCATTGCCTCTGAAATCTTGTTTACACTCCTTTTCTGGATCCGCGACACATAGGAGCGCGAGATGTCCAGCATATCAGCAATTTCCCGCTGGGTCCTCACCTCGTTTCCATTCAAACCAAAACGCATCTCAATTATCTTTCGCTCTCGAGGCGACAATACCTCCAAGCTCTCCATCATTCTTTTTCTCAGCATTTCCCGATTGACTGAATCAGACACAGCTTCTGTCTCTGCAGCCAGTATATCCAGCAGACTGATCTCGTTCCCCTCATGGTCTGTGCCGATTGGATCCTCCAGCGAGGTCTCATGCTTCCCCTTGCGCCGCCGCAGTGCCATGAGAATTTCGTTCTCTATGCACCGCGCCGCATAGGTGGCCAGCCGAACGCCCTTCCGCCGGTCAAATGTATCGATGCCCTTGATCAATCCAATGCTGCCGATAGATATGAGGTCCTCCGAGTCGAGCGGGGTGCTGTCGAACTTTTTGGCCACATGAGCAACCAGGCGCAGGTTGTGCGCTATCAGTGTGTCCCTCGCCCGATCATCGCCCCGCTCCATCTGCTGCAGCAGCATTCGCTCCCGGCTGGGCGCGAG
Organism: Clostridia bacterium; assembly: GCA_003554565.1. GTDB lineage: Bacteria > Bacillota > Sulfobacillia > SLMV01 > SLMV01 > PWGR01. The sequence continues at coordinate 4,516 of PWGR01000274.1, read as the reverse complement.
TGGACGGGGGAAACTCTTCTGCCCGGTGAGATAACCGAAGAGAAATGACAGACCCTGCGCCAGCAGAACAGCAAACAGCGCAACCAAGCCAAGTTCCACGGCCGAAACGACCCCCTCCTGATGTCAATTGGGGATGGCGTGAACGCTCTCATGCATCGAATATCAGCTTATGCACCGGGACTGAAAAGGGTGCCTGTCCGGCCGGAAACTAATTTTGCTGATGGTGAGGGATCGGGGGATCTGCCCGCGCAGCAACCACCACATCGGAATGTGTCAGTCTGCGTACTCGGCAGCATTCCTGAGATGTTCACTATATGTCTGGGCAAAGGCATGGGTGCCGTCGCCGCGGGAGACAAAATACAGGTAGTCAGTGGAAGCTGGATTCAGGACTGCGTCAATGCTGGCCGCGCCCGGGCTGGCTATGGGACCGGGGGGCAGGTCCGGTACCCGGTAGGTGTTGTACGGGGATTCTATCTCGGTATCTTCATCAAGGACCGGTCCGGAGGTGCGGCCCTGTACGTACATCACGGTGGAGCAGGCTCCCAACAGCATGTCGCGCTCCAGGCGGTTCAAAAAGACCGAGGCAATCTTGGGTCGTTCCGCGTCCACCTGTGCCTCCCGCTCCACAATGGAAGCCAGCGTCACCACCTCATGCGGGGTGAGCCCCAGTTCCCCAGCCAGGTTCGCCCGTTCCTCATTCCAGTAGGCCGAAAATCTGTTCACCATCATCTGCACGATCTCCTTTTCGACAACGTCGTGATCCACCGTGTATGTATCGGGGAACAGGTAACCCTCAAGGATGGAAGCCGGAATCTCGTACTCCGGGCAGACCTCTCCCGCCGAATAATCATCCGGCAACCATGCGCGGATTGGATTGATCACCTCGTCGTCCTGCAGCGCCTCCCATAACGCATCCTCCTCGCCCAGGCCGCGGTCGACCAGCCGCTCAACTACGCCACCTGCGGTCAGTCCCTCGGGTATGGTGAACTGCAGCGAGGCTGTCTCCCCCCGCACCAGCTTGTCCAGAACCTGTTCCTGCGTCATACCGGGATGCAGTGCATACCAGCCCGCCCGGATCTCACCGTCGCGCCCCCGGATGCGACTCAACAGCACGAAAGCCCATCCCGCCCGTATCAGGCCTTCATCCTCCAGCATACCCGCGATGTCGCTGGTGCTGCTGCCTGGTTCGACCTGCACCAGTACCGTATCTTCGGAAACCGGGTCCGCCGCCTCGAGGGCCTCCACCCAGTGGGCATAGCCGAGCGCCAGCACCCCGGCACCAATAGCCAGCAGCACAAAAAACACCACCAGAATATTCCTACACACGGTCCCCTCTCCCGCCCCAATCAACCGCCCGGTGCCTGCTTCACTCGCCGACCTTCCTGCGCCACTCGTCGGCGACCTGGGCGAATTCCTCCTCGTCTTCAATCTCACTCAGGTATGTCTCGTCTTCTTCCTCGTTCACCCGGAAGGCGAAGGCCTCGCCCGCCTCCTCTTCGTGCTCCTCCTCTTCCTCCAGTGGGGTGCAGATCAGGTACTGGTTTTCGTCCACGCTCACCAGGTCGAGGATCTGAAACGGGTGACTCCCGCCGTCCTCGTCCACCAGTTCGATGACTTCTCCCGTCGGCATCTCATCTCGTTCCATGCTATCACTCCTCCGTATCATCATACCCGAGAATCGGGCCCGTCACACCTGCGCCGCAGGTAAGTGTCGAGGATCAGGGCCGCGGCCATCGGGTCGATTTTTGCCTTCCGGTCGGCCCGCCGCACATCCCCCTCTATGAGGACCCGTTCGGCTATCCGGCTCGTAAGCCGTTCATCTTCCAATTGTACAGGACAGGACGCCGCAGTTTCCAATCTCGCCTTCCATTTCAACGCCTGTTCGGCCCGCTCACCCACCGAACCATCCATGTGCCGGGGAAACCCCACAACCAGCACCTCCACCTCGTACTCCTCGCACAGCTCGACCACTCGCCGTACGGCGGCGGCGCAGTCTGGAACATGCCGGTCTCCCCAGTGCAGCGTACAGAGCGGCTGGGCCAGGGTCTGCGAGGGATCGCTTACAGCTATCCCGATTCTTTTATCTCCAAGGTCGATCGCCATGATCCTCGCCAAAGATCTCCAACTCCCTTTCCGAGCGGGGACCCGGACGCGAATTCTGCCGGAACCAGAAAACCATGACGGCACCGGCCACAAACCCGCCAATGTGCGCCCACCAGGCAACCGCCTGTGCCCCCATAGGGGTCAGACCGCTGATCAGCTGCAGAAGAAACCACACCAGAAGAAACACGACCGCCGGGATCTCGGCCACGGTGAAGAAGATGCCCAGCGGCACCAGGGCCATGACCCGTGCGTGCGGAAACATCAACAGGTAAGCGCCGAGAATCCCGGCTATGGCCCCACTCGCACCGATCGTCGGCACCGGGCTGTAGGCATTCATGGTGACATGCGCCAGGTTACCTGCCGCTCCCGTAAGCAGGTAAAACAACAGGTACCGCATGCCTCCCATGCTGCCCTCCACATTGTCCCCAAATATCCACAGGTACAGCATGTTGCCGCCGTAGTGAAACCAGCTTCCGTGCAGAAACATGGCGGAGAACAGGGTGATGAGATGTGGCCAACGGTCCGGAAACAGAAGTGCCAGCGGTCCCCCTATGCGCATGGGTATGACCGCGTAGGTGCGCAGCAGCTCGTTCAGCGCGCCCTGGCTCAAAGACATCTGATACAAAAAGACGGCGGTATTGACGCCGATTAACAGGTAGGTCATCCAGGGTCGCCGGCGCGATCGGATGTTATCTCTCAAAGGGATCACAAATGCTTTCCCCTTCACTTAAAGGTATGGCCGTCTCTTTGTCCAAGTAATTATCATCCATATTCAGCAGCAAGTAAAGGAGGACGAAATGTTCCCGAGTGAGTACCGCAAACTACAGGAGATGACATCCGGGCAACGGGCATTCCGCTACCTGCAGGAGGTGACCCGGTTTCACCGGATCCAGGTCTCCGGTGGGTTCCGGCGCGCCGCCGACTACGTGGCGGGGAAGCTGGAGGACTTCGGGCTGGAAACTGAAATCCTCACCTACCCCGCAGATGGTGAAAATGCTTTCTGGGGCCAACCCCCGCTGCCGCTGGACTGGAAGATCACCGGTGCGACTCTTGACCTGGTCGAACCCGAGAAACAGAGAAGAAGGCTCTGCGACTACGAAGAAACCGAGCTGAGCGTCATCCAGAGAACCGGTCCCACCCAGTCCGGCGGGGTGACGGCCGAGGTGGTTGCCGTGCCCCGGGCCGACCAGCCAGGGTCCTACCACGACCGGGATGTACAGGGGCGATTCGTGCTGTGCGACACCGATCCCGACCGGACCTACCGCACCGCCGTACAGCAGTTCGGAGCCGCAGGGATCATAGTGGACAGTATTCCTGAGTTCCCGCCGGTCCGCCGGGCAATGGATCTGCCGGACGCCCGCGGGTACCGTTCCTTTTGGTTCCGGGCTGACGACGAGCCATGCCCGGGCTTCATACTGACACCGCGGCAGGGCACCGAACTGAGGCGGCTGCTGAAAAAAAGCGAGGAGCCGGTTCGGGTGCACGCCGAGGTGAATGCCCGCTTTGCGCCGGGAGAGATGCAGGTGGTCAGCGCATTATTGCCGGGAGAAACGGAAGAGGAGGTCCTGGTCACCGCCCACCTGTGTCATCCCTGTCCGAGCGCCAATGACAATGCCTCCGGCGTCTCGGCAGGGATGGAAGCTGCCCGCACCCTGGGATCCATGCTGAAAGAGGGCAAGCTACCCGCCCTGCGCCGGGGGATAAGGTTCCTCTTTCTGGCCGAGATGACCGGCACACATGCCTACTTAAGCGACCGGGAGGACGAACTGTCCAATTGCGTTGCCGGGCTGAACCTCGACATGGTGGGACAGAATCAGCAGCTGTGCGGCAGCACCCTGCTGGCGGAAAGTCCTCCCCGCTCGATGCCGAGTTTCACCGGCGACCTGGCCGGCCTTCTGCTGGAATGGGTCGGAGGGCAGCACAAGAATCTGGCCGGCACCGCCCGGTACGCCTCGTTCCGCCACAGCGAGGCCCCATTTTCCGGCGGTTCCGATCACATGATTCTGTCTGACCCCACGGTGGGAATACCATCGCCCATGATCATACAGTGGCCGGATCGCTTCTATCACACCAGCGAGGACTCCCCGGACAAGGTGGATCCGGAAATGCTCGGTCGGGTTGGGGCGCTCACCGCCGCCTACGCCCACTTCATTGCGGCAGCCGGCCCATCCGAAGCCCTACAGCTGGCCGGGGAAATGACGTCGCGGACGCCCGCAATGCTCCGCCGTCTGCGGGGGCGGATCCGCGACCACCTCGCCCGGGACGAAATGCACCGGGCCGACGAGCTATTTGAGTTCTTCGCCGAGGGACGCAAAGCAGATCTTCAGAGTCTGAACCGGCTGGCCGACATATCCGACCGGATGGACTTGTTCTGCGACGAGCTGGGCAGGCAGATCGAAAGTGAGCGCAGGGT
>PWGR01000299.1 GCA_003554565.1 Clostridia bacterium | reverse complement strand
TCGGCAATTCGAGATATTTTGAATCGATGGATGATCCGATCGAGGGACTTGAAACAGGACGCAATGCAGTCCGCGAGTTGGAACACAGCGGAAAAACGAGTGTGCTTGTCGTCCGCGAATCCGACAGCGGTCGCTCTGTACTTGGGTGGCTTGCATTTACGGATACGATCCGACCAGATGCGGCTGGAATGATCGAACAGCTTCGCGATCGGGGGGTCAAACACATCGTGATGCTCACTGGCGACAACGAGCGCGTTGCTCGGTATATCGCGGATGAACTGGGTATTGATGCGGTGTATGCAGAGCTCCTTCCTGAGGAGAAAGTGAGCCATATCGAAACGCTCCAAGAGCAGTATGAAGCCGTTGCGATGGTTGGCGATGGAGTAAACGATGCTCCTGCACTCGCAACGGCTGATATCAGCATTGGTATGGGTGGGGCTGGCACCGACGTTGCGCTAGAGACCGCTGATATCGTATTAATGTCCGATCGGCTCGATCGGCTTCCGTACGCTTTTGCGCTGAGTCGGAAAACGCGACGAACATTGTATATTAATTTCTCGATCGCATTTGGGGCGATCGCGATTATGATTATTGCAATCCTTACAGCCGGTATTCCGCTGCCGCTTGCAGTGATTGGACACGAAGGTTCGACAGTCCTTGTCAGCCTGATTGGGCTTCGACTACTTCGATTCGACGGATGATCAAGAGCTCGGAGAAATTGTTCGTTTAAATGATTAATTGCGTTTGCGTGCAGCAATACCCGCAATTGAGAGCAGCGCGATCACTGTGAGAACGACACTGAATCCCGGGATTATACTCTCTGTTTCATCAGCTGTACCATCTTCGATTGTTGCTGTTGGTGGTTCATCAGACGTTTGCCCAACAGTTTCGGTGCCTGTTTCGGTCTCCGTCACAGGTGCGTCTTCGGTGTCCTGTTCACTCTCTGTACGCGTTGTCACCGCGAATACTGAGAACCCAGGTGTTTCTGATGCAATGGTAACCCGTGTGTCAGTCTCATCAACAACTGTTGTCGAGAGCTCCTCCCACTGGCCACTGTCGCTGTTGAGCCGAACGAGTGTCAGTGCATCTTTTGAGCCTGCATGCTCTTCGAGTCGATCGGTGGACACGGTTGTTGTAATCGTCGCTGACGTCTCTTTGACTCCATCCGGCACCGTAATCTGAACTGTACTGATAATTTCGCCATCGGTCTTGGCTGCGTGTTGTGGTATTCCATTGAGCTCATTTACGACCACATCGCCATCCGTTACGTCATCAAACTCTATGGTTTGCAGCGTCTCACTGTTGTCAAACGCTGCAATCGTAGTCCCTGCGATGTGATCTGTCTCAAGCGTTGCAAATACGGTTGAGAGAATCTCCGTTCCAGCAGGTGGATTTGGAATTGCAGGGGATGGATCTGGTGTTTGCTCTCGGTCAGTGCTGTCTGAACTTGAGTCAGAGTCAGAGCCTGAGTCATCAGCCGAATCAGAGTCGTCATCGGCTGCGTCGACGGTGAACGTCGTCTCTGCAGTTTTAGTGTTACCGGCATAATCGGACACCGTGACAACTGCCGTGTACGATTCACCTGAATCGACCGAGAGGGTATGTGTGGCTGTTGATGATGTAATCTCTGTCTCTTCGCTGTCAGTCACATCCTCACCGTCAACTTCGATCGTTACTGATCCACGGTCAACACCGGAGCGATCGTCATGATACTCAAATTCAATGGTTGTTTCAGTCTGATCGGCACCAATCGTTGCCCCATCGATTGGCGATCGACTCTTGATGGCTGGTGCGTCTGTGTCTGGTACGAATGCACCGTATGTCGAGAAACTGGTAACAGATGCAGTCACGAATGGGTCGCCATTGATCTGAGTGAAATCCGATCCTGCAACCGGATCCCATGCCTCGGCATCCGCATTGTAGTATTGCAGCTCAACTTCATTTGTGGTTGCCCCAGCTGGGAGTTCGCTTTCATCGATCGCCATCGAGATGGTCGCGCTTTCAACTGTTCCCTGGTCGAGATAGTAATCAAGCAGGCTATCCAGTTCGGCAGTTATGAACCCAACTCCGAGTTCTCCATCACCGAGGTTTGCGTTTGCGGTTGTTTCGGATAACGATGTGTACAGTTCTTGGGTACGAATCGCATCATCTGCGTCATCGGCGCAGCCGGCCCCGGCCAGCAGCAGGCCCGAGACAATTAAACCAACCAGAAACCATCTATACACTTGAATTACCTCCCTCGGAAAAGTCATCGGTATCACTCAGCATGTCGTAGGTGGTGAAAACCCGGTCTATGTCCTCCAGATACTCCGCGCTCTCCCCCTTGCGAAAGACGGCACTAATGAGCACTATCAGGATGTTCACCAGGCTGACGGTGGCCACGTGCGAGTTGAAATATCCCGGGGAGTCCACCCCGACGGTGAGGCACATATCCGCGGCACGGCCGACCGGCGAAAACACCCGGTCCGTTACAGCGACAACCGAGCTCCCTCTGCCCCTCGCGAAATCCACCACCTGCGTCGTCTCCTTCGAGTAGCGCGGAAAAGACAGAGCGACGACGACATCGTCCTCTCCGTAGCTTTTGATCAGATCAAACGGGTTGTGCAGATTGACCACCAGGTTGTCCACGTCCGTCCGTATCTCGTTCAGGTGCATCCAGAGGAGGAGGCCTACAGCCCCGGAGTTTCTCGCCCCGACGATCGCTATCCGCCCCGCCTCGCTCAACAGACGGGCGACCTCCTTGACCCCCTCAATACCATTGTTGTCCAGAATCTGCCGCAGGTTCTCCCGGTCGCTGGCCACCACCGACTGCATCAGCTCCGCCGTACTCTGATCCGCCAGGTCCTGCACCCTGGGAGCGCGGCGCAGCTGCTGCTGCAGGGTATCCTGCAGGTGCTGGCGCAGCTCGGTGAAGGAGCTGTATCCCAGGGCATAGGCCAACCGCGCGGTGGCCGATTGGCTGGAACCGGCCCTATCTCCCACTTCCTCCGCCGAGAGATGGACGGCCTCGATCCAGTTGTCGATCAGGTAATCCGCCACCTTGCGGGTGGCCGGGGTCAGCTCGTGATAGGCCGCCCGCAGTTCGTCGGCTATTGGGCAGGTCACGCGGTTCCGCTTCAAGTGCCGGTCATTCCCTTCCGTGGTGTTAAATGGTCTAATTCATTATGCGTGACATTTTAAATGGTTTTATTCATGTATTCTACGCACCGTCGCCATTTTCCTTCTCAATCTGACAAATGTTCTGGTGGAAAAACCGCGAACCGACGGTCCCCTCCCGGGTGGGTGGCTCCATGTACCGCCGGGATTGATGAAAATTGATCGAGCGGCGGAATCCGATTTTTTACGCGCACGGCCCGCGATATCCGCCACCCACACCTCTTCAATACTGAAAAGGACAGAAATTGGACGAAAATATCAACCCATACTTCATTATTGCTGCTTTTTGTTGACTGTGGGTAAAATTTTCTGCAGGTGTTTAACGATTTATGTAGAACACTCAGGATTAAGCTATAACGCAAGGAGGCAGATAAATGTTCAGGGCGCAAGGTACAAGCTCCAAAACGATGCTCATCGTCGGTCTCGTGCTGCTGGCTGTGGTCGCGGTGGCGGGATGCGGCGGGGAGGTCGTCGAGGAGCCCGATGATCCCACTGGCGATGACCCGACGGAAGATCCGATCGATGACGATCGTTACGGGGGCCGGGCGGCATTCAGAACTTCCGGCGAACCGCCCACGCTCAACCCCTACTACGGCACCGACTCCGTACACGGGCAGATAATGACGTTTATGGCCGAGCGGCTCGTCCGCGTCAATGACGAGGGCGAATACGAGGGCCAGCTGGCAAAAGACTGGGAGATATCCGACGACGGCCTGGTGTACACCTTCAACCTGGTGGAAGATGCCAGGTGGCACGATGGCGAGCCATTTACCGCCGACGACGTCATCTTCAGCTTCGAGCTGATGCTGGATGAATCACTGGGTGCGTCAAACCGGGGCAGTTTCCTGATCGGCGGAGAGCCCATCGAGATGGAGAAGGTGGACGAGCACACCGTGGATATGATCCTTCCCGAGGTATTCGGCCCGGTGCTCACCTCCGTGGGCCGCCTGCCGGTTGCCCCGAAACACCTCCTGGAAGACGCCGACCCGGCCAATTTCCAGGAACACCCCTGGGGCATGACTGAACCGGTTCACACCGGACCCTTCAAGTTTGTGGAGTACGAGTCCGGGGAGTACGTCCGCCTGGAGCGCTTCGACGACTACTGGGGAGAAAACGCCTACCTGGACGAGGCCATATTCCGCATCATCCCCGATACGGACGCCACCCGGGTCGCCCTGGAGACCGGACAGATTCACTTCAGCGACCTGCCGTCGGCCGATTACGATCGTATAGTCGAGGACGGGGAGCTGCAGACCTTCGCCGAGCCGAGCGGGCTGGTACAGTTTGTGGCCCTCAACAACGTGGTGTTCCCCTTTGACGACGTCCAGGTGCGCAGGGCCATCAACCACCTGGTGGACAGGGAAACCATCATTGACCACGCCCTGATGGGCTACGGCGAACCCGCCTACAACTTCATGGTACCCGGCGACATGTTCTACAACGAGGATGTGCTGGACCGCAAGTACTACTACGACGTGGATGAGGCCGTGTCGCTTCTAAAAGACGCCGGCTACGAGCGCGGGGATGACGACATCATGGTCAGAGACGGCGAGAGACTGGAATTCGAGGTTATCATAGCGCAGGGCAACCGGGAGCGGGAGCGGGCGGCCACCATCATGCAGGCCGACTTCGAGAAGGCCGGTGTGGACATGCAGATCCGCACCATGGAGTGGAGCGCGCAGGTGGACATCCTCACCAGCACCGATGATCCGCTGGATTACCAGGCCCAGATCGTAGGCAACCTGCTCGGCCCCGACCCGGACCGCTATCACGCGGTGTACGGTCCCTCCCAGTACCCGGAGGGCTCCAACTACATCGCCTACCTCAATGAAGAAGTCGAGGATTTGTTCATGCAGGGGCGCACCGAAGTCGATCCCGACGAACGCGCCGGCATATACGAGGAGCTGCAGAGAGTCATAGTCAACGACGCTCCGGTCCTGTGGCTGTGGTACACCGAGAGCCTGTACGCCTATTCACCCGAGCTCCGGGTGGAAGATGCGCGGATGAACGGCCTGGTTCACGTGCGCTTCATGGACCCGGCCAACATCTGGCTGGATGAATAGCTAGCTGGGCAATGCCGCGAACCGGGCCGGAAATGAATGCCGCGTTTTGCGGCCCGGCCCGGTTCAGCATGGCCTTGTGGGCTGGACCGAATAACCTGGCGAGGAGATATCATCATGCAGAGATACCTGATCAGGCGAGTAATTGCACTGGTCCCATTGGTAATAGGGGTCACCCTGATTTCCTTTTTGCTGATGCACTTCGCCCCCGGCGATCCGACCGCCATATACATCGATCCCACCGTGGGTGACACGGCGGAGATGCGGGAGATTGTCCGGGAAAGGCTGGGCCTGGACCAGCCGCTGCCCGTGCAGTACGCGCGCTGGTTCGGCCGGGCCATACAGGGTGACCTGGGTTTTTCTTTTGTGAGTCACAGGCCGGTGATACAGGAGATTGTGCACCGGATTCCCAACACGCTGATGCTGGTCGGCGCCGCCGTGCTGATGGCGCTTTTTCTGGGCCTGACGGTGGGCGTGTACTCCGCCCTCAACCAGTACCGCACGTCCGACTACATCGTGACGGTGCTGGCCTTCATCGGGGTATCCATACCAAATTTCTGGCTGGGCCTGATGATGATCCTTCTGTTTTCCGGCACCCTGGGGTGGCTCCCCTCCGTGGGCATGCGCGACATCATGGCCCCGCCCGGAACGGTGAACGCGGTGGTGGACACCCTCAGGCACATGGTGATGCCGGCCACCGTCCTGTCCGTCTTTCACATGGCCAGCTGGGCCCGGTACCAGCGCTCGGCCATGCTGGAGGTCATCCGGCAGGACTACGTCCGCACCGCCCGGGCCAAGGGGCTGTCGGAGAGAGTGGTCATCTACCGTCACGCGCTGAGAAACGCCGCCATACCGGTCATCACGCTGCTGGGGATGTCTGTCGCCACGATCATGAGCGGATCCTTCATCGTCGAGCAGGTCTTCGCCGGGCCGGGCATGGGCCGTCTGGGCGTAAATGCCATCTTCAGCCGCGACTACCCGGTGGTCATGGGCGTTACCCTGATGTCCTCGATACTGGTGCTGGCCGGCAATTTCACGGCCGACATCATGTACGCTGTGGTCGATCCTAGAATCCGGTACGACTGAGGGAAGGCGGATAGCATGCCAGAGATACGAAACTCCATGAACAGTAAATCTGCCGCTTTGGCGCGCGAGGGGGAAACCTGGCTGGCAATGGTGTGGCGCAGGCTCAAAAAGCACAAGCTCGCCATGTTCGGCCTCGTCATCATAACCTTTTTCTCCCTCATGGCACTTCTGGCCCCCTGGGTGGCGCCGCACTGCCCGCACGAGCAGCGCCTGGAGCTGGCCCCGCGCGGGCGGCCGATGGCTCCCAATCTCGCTCACCCGTTCGGCACCGATGACCTGGGGCGCGACTACCTGTCCAGGGTCATATACGGCGGCCGGGTGTCGCTGGCCGTGGGGCTGGTGGCCATGAGCATCTCCATAACCATCGGCTCTGCTCTGGGATCGATGGCCGGATACTACGGCGGCTGGGTGGATGACATCATCTGCCGCTTCACCGATGTCATGCTCTGCATCCCGAGGTTCTTCCTCATTCTGGCCGTCAGTGCCTATCTTTCGCCCAATATATTCAACGTCATGATCGTCATCGGGGCCTTCGGCTGGATGGGCGTCGCCCGCCTGGTGCGCGGGGAGTTTTTGAAGCTGCGGGACCAGGAGTTCGTCGAGGCCGCGCGGGCGGTCGGAAGCAGCGACCGCCGGATCATGATCCGGCACCTCTTCCCGAACGCCCTGGCCCCGGTCATTGTGGCGGCGACCATGGGGATGGCCCAGGCCATCCTGCTGGAGGCGGCACTGAGCTACCTGGGACTGGGTGTGCAGCCCCCGGCCGCCAGCTGGGGCAACATGCTGCAGCAGGCCCAGGGGTACCTGACGGAGGCGCCGTGGATGTCCATCATCCCGGGAGCTTTCATTTCGCTTACGGTGCTGTCCTTCAACTTCATCGGGGACGGTCTGCGGGACGCCATGGATCCGAAATTGAAGCAGTGACGCAGCTGCCTTTGCGGCAGCGCTACTGGAGGTGTTCATACTGGCTGCAGATACGGAAAGAAAGATTGCGAAAATCACCTCCGCCCTGGGGGAGGTGCCCCGGGTTCGCCTGGCCTTTCTCCCCACCCCCCTGCAGAAGCTGGAGATGCTGTCCGAAGAGTGCGGGGTGGAGATTTTCATAAAGAGGGACGATCTCACCGGTGCGGAGTTCGGGGGAAACAAGACGCGCAAGTATGAATTTGTCATGGGCGAAATGATGCAGGAGGGGGTGGACTGCCTCATCACCGGAG
>PWGR01000230.1 GCA_003554565.1 Clostridia bacterium | reverse complement strand
CTGCGGCTGAAGAGCGGCGATTATGACCTGTATCGGGTAGTCGACCGCACGGACCACCGGGAAAGGAGCGAGCCGATTGAGTAGACTGGCCGAATATGTACGGGGAAACTGGCGGGAAATTGGCCTGGGAGCGGCGGCCGGCCTGATCGTGTTTCTGCTCACCCGGGGCCACTTCGCCGGTGCATTTCCCATACTCCTCATAATGATGCTCCTGCTGGTGCTGCACTTCCGCCGCACGGGAGCGGTGACGGGCGGTGGGGTCGGAGTGAGCGGACCGGGTGCCTCCGGGACGAGATTTTCTGATATTGGCGGGCAGGATCGCGCGCTGTCCGAGCTGCGGGAATCGCTGGATCTGGTGGTGGGCGATGAGGACGCGGCCCGTCTCGGGGTGCGACCGGTGCGCGGCCTGCTGCTGGTCGGCCCGCCGGGCACCGGAAAGACCATGATGGCGCGTGCCGCCGCTAACTACACCAATTCGGCCTTCGTCTCCGTCTCGGGCAGCGAGTTTGTCGAAATGTACGCCGGGGTCGGCGCGCAACGGGTGAGGGAGATCTTCAAGCGGGCCCGGCGCGAGGCCGAAAAAGCCAAACTGGATGCTGCGATCATCTTCATAGACGAGCTGGAGATAGTGGGCGGCAAGCGGGGCCGGCACAGCAGTCACCTGGAGTACGACCAGACGCTGAACCAGCTGCTGGTGGCCATGGACGGGATGGAAAAGGACGAGTCCCCGCGCATCCTGGTAATGGGCGCGACTAATCGACGTGACCTTCTGGATGACGCCCTGCTGCGGCCGGGACGCTTCGACCGGGTGGTGCACGTGGAGTGCCCGGACTTTGCCGGGAGAAAGCACATCCTCGCCCTGCACCTGCAGGACAAGCCGCTGGCCGACGGGGTGGACCTGGATGCGCTGGCCCGCGAGACCTTCGGTTTCTCCGGGGCCCACCTGGAGAATCTCTCCAACGAGGCTGCCATCCTGGCCTTTCGTGAGGGCGGCGGGGAGATACGCCAGCGCCACCTGCTGGAGTCGGTGGAGAAGGTCATGATGGGGGAGAAAATCGACCGCCGGCCGTCGGAGCAGCAGCTGCACCGAGTGGCCGTGCATGAGGTGGGGCACGGCCTGATGGCCGAGTTGACGGACCCGGGCTCCGTCGCCTCCATCAGCATTGCGCCCCGGGGTGGATCTCTCGGTTACGTGCGCAAGAGCGCGGAAGAGGATCAGTTCCTGTACACCGAAGCCGAGCTGAAGCAGGAGATAGCATTTTCACTGGGAGGCTGTGCCGCGGAGCAGGTGCTCCTGGGCGAAAGCAGCACCGGTGTCAGCGGCGACTTCTCCCGGGCTGCCCAGCTGGCGGAACAGCTCGTTTTCGGCGGTATGTCGCCCGCGGGAATAGTGGCGGAGGAGACCCTGCCGCAGGACCAGCTCAGCCAACTGGTGCGCGATATCCTTAACCGGGAGATGGAGTCGGTGGTCTCTGCCATCAGAGAACACGAGTGGGTCTTCGGCGCGGTGGTTCCCAGGCTGCGCGAAAAGGAGAGGCTCAGCGGCGAAAAGCTGCGGGAGCTGCTGGCGCCCGCCGATGATATGTCCGCTGACTGAGTTGCATCCGTTAAGCTCAGTACAGCTTAGAGTCTGCCTGCGGGGCCGGCCCGGTCGCTGGCCGGGGCCCTTAGCGGTCACCCATTCTTCTGGTATGCTAGGTAGTGCATACATGAGGTGATGCGAGTGATACAGAAGAATGACAGGTGGCGATGAGGTATGCGCGCAGAGATAATCACTGTAGGTACGGAGATCCTCCTCGGCGAGATCATCAACAGCAATGCCCAGTACCTGGCCCGCCAGTGCGCGGGGCTGGGTCTCGATGTTTACCACCACATCAGCTGCGGGGATAACCACCGCCGGCTCCGCGAAGTGCTGGAGCAGGCCATGCAGCGCTCCGATCTGATACTGGTCAGCGGCGGTATAGGCCCCACCCCGGATGACATCACCCGCGAGGTGGTGGCCGAGACCTGGGGCAGGGAGCTTACCAGGGATGAATACCTCTTACGGGACATCGAGTGCGCCTATGCCGAACGCGGACTGAGCACACATGAGAACGTAATGCGGCAGGCGCAGCGGCCGTGCGGCTCCGTTGCCCTGACCAATGATGTGGGAACGGCGCCGGGATTTCTGCTGGTAGACGAAAGGTGTTCGGTGGCCTGCCTTCCCGGGCCACCCGGCGAGCTGCGCAGCATGTTCGAGGTTTCGCTGCTCCCCGAACTTGAGGACAGATTCTCTCTTCCCCCGGCACGTCTGTTCAGCCGGGATGTTCTGACCGCCGGCGTGGGAGAGGCGACGGTGGCCACTACCATCAACTCACTCCTGCGGGATCAATCCGACCCCACCATTGCAACTTATGCGGCGGAGGGGGTGGTTCGGGTTCGCCTGGCCACCCGGGCGGGATCCGCCGGCGAGGCCGAGGAGAAATTCGCACCGGTGCTGGAGGAGCTGCAGAATCTTCTGGGCGACGGCATATTCGGCTACGATGACGATACGCTATCCGGGGCGGTGGGCGGCATGATTGCAAAACGTGGAATGACCCTGGCGCTGGCCGAATCCTGCACCGGTGGGCTTTTGGCCAAGATGTTCACCGACGTACCCGGCTCCTCGGAATATTTTCTGGGCGGTACAGTCTCCTATGCCAATTCGGTGAAACGAGATGTCCTGGGCGTGGACGAAAACTTGATGATCCAGCACGGGGCCGTAAGCGAGCAGGTGGCCGGTGCGATGGCCCGGGGGGCAGCCCGACAGCTTGAAAGTGACCTGGCAGTTTCCATCACCGGCGTGGCCGGTCCGTCGGGGGGAACGGAGGACAAGCCGGTCGGTACGGTGTGCTTCGGGGTGTATGGCCCCTGGGGCATCTCGACAAAAAGACGCAACCTCTCCGGGTCCCGCGCCCGCATACGGAATATGAGTGCCGTCTTTGCCCTGGTGCTCCTCCGTAGACTCCTGCTGTGCGAATCGGGATGAGCTATTGACTTTCGAACAAATGTACGATCTCATAGAGGGGGGAGGGAAGATGTTGACCGTTCGCACATTCACCTGTATCGAAATCACAGAAGAAATGAAGAAAGAGCTGTACAGCTGGCAGCGGGAGCTGAAACGCAGGCGGGGGAAGGACTTTCGCTGGGTGGATCAGGACAACATGCACATTACCCTGCAGTTTCTCGGTGACGTCGAGGAGGACCGCCTCGACGGGATAGCCGCTTCGCTGCGGGAGGCGGTGCTGGGGACCTCAGCATTTGACTTCGAACTGGCATCTGCGGGGGCGTTTCCCAGCCCCGCGCGCCCGCGCGTCCTCTGGGCCGGGGTCGGGCGGGGGAGGGACCAGCTGTGCAGGCTGCAGGAGTCCGTCTCGCACATGATGCACCGGGCGGAAGGATTTGCCCTCGAGCGCCGTCGCTATCACCCGCACGTCACCGTGGCCCGCGCGCGGGGTAGAGGTGCGGGTCCGTCGATGGCCAGTGAAATTGCCCGGGCAGCGGACCGGACCTGGGGATGGGGCCGGGTGCAGACGGTCGTCTTTATGCGCAGCGACCTGCGACCCGGGGGCCCGGTGTACACCCCGCTGGGTGAGATAGAGCTTGACCGTTGAGCGAGACGTGATACAGTATTGGTATAATATTCCATAAGGAGGTGCCTGCATGGACAGAAAAGAGGCCCTCAGTGATGCGATTGCCCAGATCGAGCGCCAGTTCGGCAAGGGGGCAATAATGAAGATGGGCGAGTCGGCGATGATGGATGATGTGGACTCCGTTTCCACCGGCTGCCTGTCCCTGGATGTGGCGCTGGGGGTGGGAGGTCTTCCCCGCGGACGGATCGTAGAACTTTACGGGCCGGAAGCCTCCGGCAAGACCACGGTGGCCTTGCACGTGGTGGCAGAGGCGCAGAAGCACGGATACGCGGCCTTCATAGATGCTGAGCACGCCCTGGATGCGGCGTATGCTGGCCGCATAGGCGTGGATGTGGACAATCTTCTCATATCCCAGCCGGACACCGGTGAGCAGGCCCTGGACATAGCGGAGGCTTTGGTGCGGAGCGGGGCAGTGGATGTGATTGTGGTTGATTCTGTAGCTGCGCTGGTGCCCCGCGCCGAGATTGAGGGAGAGATGGGTGACAGTCACGTCGGGCTGCAGGCCCGCCTGATGTCGCAGGCCATGCGCAAGCTGGCCGGTGCCTGCTCGAAGTCCCGCACTATAGTGATCTTCGTGAACCAGATACGGGAGAAGGTCGGGGTCATGTTTGGCAATCCCGAGGTGACGCCGGGCGGCCGGGCGCTGAAGTTTTACTCCTCGGTGCGCCTCGATGTCCGGCGCGTGGAGACCCTGCGCGACGGTTCGGAGAGCCTGGGCATCCGGGTGCGGGCCCGGGTGGTCAAGAACAAGGTGGCACCTCCCTTCCGCCAGGCAGAATTTGATCTGATGTACGGCAAGGGGATCTCGCGGGAGGGGGACCTCCTCGATCTTGCCGTGGAAAATGACATCATGAAGAAGGCCGGTGCCTGGTATTCCTACGGAGATGAACGAATGCAGGGCCGGGAAAACGCCAAGCAGTGGCTCTGCGGCAATCCGGAGGCGGCCGAAGCAGTAAAGGAGGCAGTACTGGAATCTCTCGGTGTTTCCCCGGAGGAAGACGATGAAGAATCAACGGAAGGGGAGTAACTTCCCGGAAGCAGATGAGCTGCGGCGGGCACGTTCCTGGTCGCTGAAGATCCTCGGGCGCCGGCCCCGCACCGAGAGCGAGATGCGGGACCGCCTCCGGCGCAGGGGGTTCTCCCCGGCTGTGGTGCAGCAGTGCCTGCAGTGGCTGTGCTCCTCGGGAGCGCTGGACGACGAGGAGTTCGCGCGCGAGTACGTCAGATACACACAGAGGAGAAACCCGATGGGCCGCATCCGTCTGCGGCAGCAGCTGCAGAAGCGCGGGGGGGAACGGGAGCTGGCCCGCCGGGTGGCGGCAGAGATTACCCCGGAGCGGGAGGAAGAGCTGGCGGGGTGGGCCCTGCAGCGGCGCGGCGGGCTGCCTCCCGATGATATCTCCCGGGAGGACCGGCTGCGGCAGCTGCGCAGGCTGCACGGCTATCTGGCCCGCCGGGGATTTCCGGCCGGTCTTATCCGCCGGGTTCTCAATCTTGACGCACTGGATGGCCTCCGCTGACCGGGGCTTGTGTGACTGCGCCGGAGCGTCCCAACCGTAGACATTGCTCCTTCATTGTGGTACTCTCAATTTGAACGAGCCTGACAGTAATACAAGGACTATGGATTACCCGAGAGTCGCCCGAGATCGCCAGTAATTCTCGCTGCCGCGCAATCTGCCCTGCAGAGAGAATATCTCACTTACGCGTATTATGCTGAGGATGTGACGGATACAAACTCACACCTGAGATGTGCGGGGATCCTGTTTCAGGGGGTCTCGCCGCATGACGCTTTTTTGGCCGGGTCCGGGGGGCTCGGCTTTGCCTTTTATTTGCTCTCATACAAGCGACGGAAAGGAATGGGGGGTGTTCCCGATCACAACTGGATATGTAGTGGCTGTCAGTGCAGTTACGGCCCTGGCGTTCTTCATCGTAGGTTTCTACGTTCGCAAATATATGGCGGAGGCCAAGATTGATTCCGCCGAGCGGGAGGCTGTCAGGATACTGAATGATGCCTCCAAGGAGGCGGAGCGAAAGCGCAAGGAATCTGTTCTTCAGGCCAAGGAAGAGATACACAAGATGCGGAGCAGCTTCGAGCAGGAGTCTCGGGAACGGCGCTCCGAACTGCAGAATATGGAGCAGCGGCTGCTGCAGAAAGAGGAAGCCCTGGAGCGGCGAGCTGAGGAGATGAAGGAGCGAGAAAAGGATTGCGAGCGCCGCCTGCAGGAACTGGAGGAGATGGAGAAGTCGGCGGAGCAGATCATGGCAGAGCAGAACGAGGAGATGGAGCGCATAGCCCGCCTGACCCAGGAAGAGGCCCGGGATGAGATTCTCAGTCGGGCCGAACGGGAGACGCGGCGCCGCGCAGCATCGATCCGCCGCGACATCGAGCAGACGGCGCGAGAGGATGCCCAGAAGAAGGCGCGCGAGATTGTGGCGCTGAGCATCCAGCGGTGCGCCGCCGATCAGGTAAGTGACAGTACTGTGTCCGTGGTGGAGCTGCCGAGTGATGACATGAAGGGGAGGATCATCGGGCGCGAGGGACGCAACATAAGGGCCTTCGAGAGTGTCAGCGGCGTCGATGTCATAATCGATGACACACCGGAGGCGGTGGTCATATCCTGTTTCGACCCCATCCGGAGGGAAAAGGCCCGTCTGGCGCTGGAGCGCCTGGTGGCGGATGGGCGCATCCACCCCGCCAGGATCGAGGAGATATACGAAAAGGTGGAGCGTGAGATCGAAGAAATCGTCCGGGAGGAAGGCCAGCGGGCCGCATACGACGCCAGTGTGCACGGCCTGCACCCCCGGCTGGTTGAGATGCTGGGTCGGTTGAAGTTCCGCAGCAGCTACGGTCAGAATGTCCTCAAGCATTCGCTGGAGGTGTCGTATCTGGCAGCGATGATGGCCTCGGAGCTGGGAGTCAATGTGAACCTGGCCCGCCGGGCCGGGCTGGTGCACGACATCGGCAAGGCTGCCGATCACGAGGTGCAGGGCACGCACGTGGAGATAGGCAGAGACCTGTTGCGCCGCTATGGGGAAAAGGATGCGGTTATAGCCGCGATGAGCTCGCACCACGGAGACTACGAGGCCGAGAACGTGGAGGCCATCCTGATTGCCGCCGCGGATGCGCTGTCCGCCGCCCGCCCGGGGGCGCGGAAGGAAACCCTCGAGGCCTACGTCCAGCGCCTCAGCAAGCTGGAGGATATAGCTGATGCGTTTGACGGCGTGGAAAAAGCCTACGCCATACAGGCGGGCCGGGAGATCCGGATTATTGTCAAGCCGGACGAAGTTGATGATCTGGAGGCCTATGCCCTGGCGCGGGATATCGTCTCGGAGATCGAGGAGCAGGTGGAGTATCCGGGACAGGTGAAGGTGACGGTTATCCGTCAGACGCGGGCCGTCGAGTACGCGCAATGATCTTTTGCTCATCATGAGAATTCCCGGCCCGGGACGCCGCAGCACACCGGCGTTTCGGGCCGTAATTTTTGCAGGGAAAGCCCATTTAGCGGCGAAGATGACAGGGTGATGAGGCAGTTGAAGTGGAGGGGCATCGTGAGAATTCTGGTAGTGGGCGATGTGGTGGGCAAACCGGGGCGGAAGGTGCTGCGGGAGAACCTGCAGACGCTGCGGGACCGCGCGAGGGTTGACCTCTGCATCGCCAATGGGGAGAACGCGGCGGGAGGACTCGGAATAACCGAAAAGACTGCAGTGCAGATTTTTGATTCGGGAGTCGACATCATCACCTCGGGCAATCATATCTGGGACAGAAAGGATGCCATACAGTACATAGAGCGCCAGCCCCGGCTGCTTCGCCCCATCAACTACCCGGAGGGAACTCCGGGACGGGGATCACACCTGCACCGGGAGCAGGACTTTCCTCCGGTGGTCGTGGTCAATGTACACGGCCGGGTGTTCATTGAGACAGAGTTTGCCTGTCCCTTTCGCGCCATGGAACGCATCCTGCGTTACTACCGTGAACAGGTAGGCCCGGTGGCCGTGATCGCAGCCCTGCACGG
>PWGR01000306.1 GCA_003554565.1 Clostridia bacterium | reverse complement strand
CTTCCGGTACATACACGCAGACACGCAGATGATCTCAGTATCGGCAAAATGATGTCCCCCCCACCGGAAAACGCCGTGACGGCCGCCCCGGTACATGAACGAAGCGGGATTCAATCTCAAGCCCCGGAACCCCGCCACCATAAAAAGCAGGTCAACGCGACAACAGCAACAGTGAGCACCTGCTGCAGATCGCCAGCGCCAAATCCGCGCACCAGCAGACCACATGCCAATCCATACAGAAAGAAAGCCGGGACGGGTGAGCGTCGAGCTATCCATCGGGCCGGAACATACACAATGAGAAACCCCGTGATTCCTGTCCACCAGCTGGACATATTTGTCCCCCCTATTTCCTCAACCACCGGCCAGCAGACTCGCGGCGTGCCCTTGCCAACTGAACAATCCACATCCAGGGACCCGGCGGAATATGCTCTGCCGGCGAATCATATCTCTCGCTCACAGAAGACAGAATGATCCGTCGCACAAAAACCCAACCGCTGGTACAGCTTTAGTGCAGCCCGGTTCCTGCGCGAAACGTGGAGTCGAACTCTCCAGAGGCCTTTCTCCCGTCCCAGTGCCAGTACCTGCCTTACAAGCATCGATGCAATGCCCCTGCGGCGATACGGCGGTGCCACCCACAGCTCGTCCACATATACAGTGCCCAGGCGGGGATCGGGCTTGGGAATCAGTGCAACCGCAGTATATCCCACAAATCGGGCACCAGCATCAGCCGCGAACACGAAAAAGGTATCTGAATGCATGATATCATGTTCAGCATTCTGCTCCATCGCCCGCTCATCCGCGTATGAAAGATGCGAGTCCTCCTGGCCGCTCCGGCGCCAGTTCAGAAGGCGGAGGAGCTCGGCATACTGATCATGTCCCACGCGCACAATACCAACCCCATCGCAGCACATACTCAATTGGAATTCCTCCCTCGCAGAGATACAGCGGGATCCTGCGCTTCAATCTTCGCCCTGTCGCACGTATCAGGCAAATGCACGCCGATTCACCAGGAAGCCTCCTCTTGCAACTCCTGAACGAACGGAACAAACTCGCGCAGAAAATCCCGCTCCGAGCCAACCGAGGCGGTGATGAAAATGTCATGGATATGGATCCTCTCATCCACGGCCACAGCTCCGTCCTCTTTGACCTTCTCCCGCACATCGCGCGGAGTAACCAGCTCCGCGTCCACTGCAACCCCGGCATCAGACAGCAGGGCAGCGCCAGTCCCCACAGAAGCAAGAGCTCTCCCCGCTCCGGCCATATCTCGCACGAGTTCCTGGAGTTCAGCATCTCCAAAGTGATATCTCACCCCTGTCCCTCCTACCAGAATCACGGCATCCACATCTTCGACAGATATGTCCTTCAGGGGCCGAAACGGCACACGACGATCATACCTGCTCTCCAAAGCAGGCAGCCTGTCAACCGTGGAAGAGACGATGATATCGGCATGGGTGTGCTGGCTGAGCCCGTGGTAAATGCGGTCGAATTTCTGTTCATTCCAGTTGATCCTGCTGACGAATATGACGACCGTGCAGTCCTCCAACCCCCCGTACCAATCGATACCTGGCTGCAAACAGCGCGCCGAGACGAAAGCCAAGACAAACAACACACAAAACACCACCAGGAGTCTGCGCCATCCGGAGAAGCTCTCAAATATCTCACTCAATTGACGCCACATCGTCAGTCCCCCTGTTCGATTACCCCAATATTACCACATCAACCTCACAGTCCGGGCATCTGATCTTCCGGTGGGATGCAGCTTTATTCACGCAGCAGAGTCTCCGCACCCCGTACGCGAGAGCGGACTTCAACATCTATTGTCAGGTTCGGGAAGTGTTCTTCATTCCAGTCCCCCTCCATCTCCTCCCATATTTTCGGGTGCGCGCGAAACAACGATTGCCCGAAGCCGTATATGTCCGACTGAAAGTGCCGTATGATCTCCAGCGATCTATCGATCTCGGCCTCTATGGCCCGGTTCAGGGCATTTTCAATATCATCGATGACGCCCGGCTCACCTAAAGATATGGGCGACATTACCTCGACAACCTGAAAGTCGGGCTGCACCGAGACCTGCATTCCCATGAGTTCTCCGTCCCGCACCACGGGAGAAAATCTCGTGTTGAGCCGCACCAGGTGCAGGCCGATGGTACCGCCGTCCCAAAATAGAGTGGAAAGCTCAAAATGCCCCTTGTACATCCTTCCCGCAACCCACAGGTATCCACGGGCATCGTAGCCATCCAGAAAGCCGACCAGCCTGTCGTCCCGGAAGGCGGCCAGCCCCACCATGATGGTCATACCGGGCATTAATTCCGCGGTGCCGCGCTCTGGAATTGGATCCAGGATGGGAGCATCTGGCGGCAGCATTGCCGGCAGTTCTTCCCCCGCCTCCATCGGCTCGTCCCGCGACTCGGCTGGCTCCTCCTGCTGCAGCTCTTCGCCGATATCCTTGATTATCAGATCCTTCGTCTCTCGCCCAACAGTGTGCACCGCGATGGGCTCTATGCCAGGTTCTGACAGTGCACGCAGGAACTCATTGAGATCCACGGTGGTGGTCTGGCCCGATGCCGGTACGGCCAGCATCAACCCGTCAAGGGTGCGGGAGGGAAGCTCCTCTATGAAGGGCCGCTGCAGCAGGCCACTGGCACTGTCGCAGACGTTCAGGGCAATGGTGCGCCGGAATTCGCCGTGCCGTACGAAAAAATCGAGATATGGAAGGATGCCGCGTCTGGCCAGGGTCTGACCCACAACCAGAGTGCTGATCTGCCCGAGAAACAACCAACGCGGCGTCCTACGCTGCATTGCAGCGATGGCATTGCTGGCCGAGGTGGCCTGTTCCCGTATAATCCAGGCCACCTGCGGTCCGCCCGGGGGTCGCTGTGGACCCACTGCGAGTGCATCTGGATTGACAATTTCCAGCGACACCAGGACCTCCTCGTCGTCCGGCTCAATCAGGTCGAGGCCAATTGATCCCACGATGGCCAGATCGCCGGTCTCACGCCGCCCCCAGCACCCAGAATTGACAAGCAAAAGCAGGATGAGGAGAGCCACCAGGAAACATTTGTGTTTACTTCGAAGAATCGTCATTCCCCGCGCCCCTCCGACCGGTTATGACAGCTACTAGCAGTGTTCCCCCCACCATAAGCACGTGAACCAGTACAGCCGCCCAGGTAGTGTATACAGGATCCACCAGGCGCCGAATCAGGAAGATATCGACGAACCGCTGTACGGCCAGGATGAAGCCTATACTCACAATCGCGATGAGTACATACTTCGGCGAAATCCGGGTCGCATCTGAAAGTGTGACGACGGAGACGAGGGTAAACAGTGCGGCATCAAAGGTGACACCCGCCACCCAGACACTCATGAGCAGGGCGTCCATCCGCTCTATGACCCCATGCACAAATACTATGCGCGCAAGCGAAAGAGCGGGCGACAGCTGTCCCTGCGCTTTCTCGGGACCGAAGATGATCGTGGCGCCGATTGCCATGGCGACCAGTACCACTCCCGAGCCGACAATTGCCGCCATCACGGCGCGGGGAATTCTCCGGTGGTCCGGACAGTAGGCAGAAAGCGCCAGGACCACCGATCCGGATGTGACAAACCAGAATATGGGATTCAGGGATGCGTAAAGTACAGGCCCCCAGCCACGATGCATTATCGGACGGAGGTATCTGAAGTCAATCGGCACAGAAAGAAAGGCCAACGACAGACCAACCACAATCGAACCCACCACCAGGGTGAGCAGGATCTCCGCCATCCTGCCCAGCGAATCACCCCCCAGGGAGGCTCCGTATCCACCGACCAGCACAACGGTGCCGGCGAAAATCCAGGAGGGAGCAAGCTCCAGCTGAGAAGCAATCAGCAGAAAAGCCAGCTGACGGGCCCGAAGGACCACCAGCACGAGAAAGAACCCGGCCAGAAGAACAGAGGCCAGAATGCCGAGCGGTTTCCCGAGCACGCGCCTGGCAAAGCCGCCATAGCTCGTCCCGGGAAACCGGACGGCCAGGGCCACGGCCGGCAGGGTCAGCAATACACCCCCTAAAGTAGAGACAACTGCCGCTATGGGAGCGTCCTGACGCGCATCCGCCGCCGTGATCACCGGGAGAAAAACAGTAATCACCGATACACGTGATAGGGCCACAATGATGCCCAACTGCCGTGTGCTTATCATCGCAGCCTCTCCTTCTGATACCGGCGGCCAGTATCGGGATCCCGGGGGACGGGGGGTTCACCCCTCCGCCACCGGTCCCAGACTGCGCCGGGACGAACCGGGCGCCGATAGGCCTCGGGCATTTGGAGTACCTCCTCTCCCAGCTCACTTACACGACCGGGTGGGTACAGCGACAGGAAAGGGATACCGAAAGTCTTCAGCGACGCCAAATGCATGACGATCACCACCACCGCAATGGAAATACCGTAAAACCCCAGCACGGAACCCATGAGCAAGAGGGGAAACCGCAGGAGCCGCCAACCGCTGGTGGCCTCATACTGGGGAATTGCAAAAGAGGCAATGGTGGCAGTTGCCGCTACAATAACCAGCCCCGGGCCGACGAAAGCTGCCTCAATGGCCGCCTGACCCAGAACCACTGCTCCGATGATGCCCGCAGCCTGACCCACCGCAGTGGGCAGCCGCGCACCAGCCTCACGTATGACCTCAAGCATAACCTCCACAACAAATGCTGTGGCACCCACCGGAAGCGGCAGCCCTGCTTCGGCCGCGGCAATATTGAGCAGAAGAGGCATGGGGATGAGCTCGTGATGGAACGTGGTCATGGCCACATAAGTGGGAGTCAAAAGCACAGAGAGCAGAAATGCTCCAATTGACACTACCCGCACAAAGCTCGCCACATAGAAGTTCAGGTTGTACTGCTCCGCCGTGGTGAAGAACCCGAAGAAGGTCGATGGCGCCACCAGCACAAATGGATCATTATCCACGAAAACGGCAACCCTGCCCTCCGCCAGGCCGTGTGCCACCGTGTCAGGGCGTTCAGTCGCATGCATACATGGAAATACAGTGTGTGGTCGATCACCCGCCAGGTTCTGTACCAGGCGACTGCTGTCGACCATGTCCACATCTATGTCATCCAGCCGGCGGCGCATCTCATCGACGACGTCCTTCTGTGCCACACCTTCGATATATATCAGGCGGACATCCGTCCGGGACTTGTGACCCATCCGCAGGCGCTCTGCCTTCAGTCGGGTGCTTCGGATCCTGCGACGAAGCAGGGTGACATTGACCGCCGCATGGTCTATGAACCCCTCCCGGCTACCGCGAACAGCCACATCTGCGCCGGGTTCCTCCACAGAACGGGTCATAAACTCCTTGGCATCCATTACGAGAGCGGTGTCGACATCCTGCACCAGAAGTGTGAGGTCACCATCGAGAATCCCATCCACCATCTCTTCGAGAGTGGACACCTCCACGGCCCGGTGGGCGGGCAGGACGGTGCTCTGGATACGTCCGGCCAGCTGGCGCCCAGACGGCGAATCGCCCAGCTGCCGGGGACGTGCCCACAGCATGAGCGGTTCTATGACCGTTTCCTCAACCCGGGCAGCATCTATCATCCCGTCGAGGTAAACGACAGAGGCACCAACACTCTCGTCACCGCCGACGAAAAATGACTGGATAACCAGATCGTCGACTCGATCAAAGAGATTCTCCAGGGCAGAAAGGTCACGCTGGAGATCGCCGCTGAGCGGCGTCTGTGACCCTTGAGACGAATCCGACTCAGCTTCCTTTGCTCGGACAAGACGGCGCAGTACACGGAACAGCCTGGTAAACAAGACGATCCCCTCTCGTGAGGGTAATGTCTTCCACCAGAGCAAATTCTATGCACGCCGTACGACCGTCAGGACATCAATACCTCCAGCATACCCCGGTAGCCCTTGTACGCAGAGACGAGATCCTCTACCAGCACGTACTCATCCGTGATGTGCGCAAGCTGCTCGGGAGATGGCCCAAATCCAATGGACGGCAGTCCCCTCTCCCCCGCGTAATGACTGCCGTTGGTGCAGAATGAATAATGGGACACTTGCGGGGAGAGGCCGGCACGGCGAAGACCCTCTGCGGCTGCCTCCACCAGCAGGTGATCCTCTTCAATTACCCACGCCGGGAAGAAACGTTCCGCTGCCATCCGGACCCCAGTGTAGCAGGTGATCTCATCGCTAGCACACTGCACACCGGCGCTGAGCCCTGGATCATTGCTGCCGACTTTCTCCAGGGCAGTGTTAACCTGTTCAAGCACGGACTCGCGATCCTCTCCCGGCAAGAGGCGGCGGTCGTAGGTAGCCTTGCACAGTTCCGGAACCATCGACCTGCCGGGATAAGGCTCGGAGCAGATGTCGGTCAGCTCCATGATGCCCTCTCCGAGGAAGGAATCAACCCGGGGTGTCAAACCTTGCAGCTTCTGCACGATGTGCATCATGTCATATACGGCATTCCGTCCGGCGCCGGGGTTTGAGGAGTGGGCAGTCTTTCCTTCTGTATGCACCCATAGTTCGGCCCGGCCTCTCTGACCCCGCTTCAGGTTCAGATCAGACGCCTCTCCCAGTATCACCCATTCGGGGCGCAGTTCGGCGCTCATCCTGCGCGCGGCAATTCCCTCGAAAATCTCCTCGCATACGGTGCAGGACACGAGAATATCGCCGGAGAAGTCACGGGCGCAATCCGCAGCAAAATCCGCAGCGGCCAGGATCATGGCAGCGAGGGCCCCCTTCATATCTGAGGTGCCCCTTCCATACAGTCGGCCCTGCACTTCCTCGGTGCCAAACGGGTCATGGGCCCACTGATCCTCATCTCCCACTTCCACGGTGTCGAGGTGTCCATCAAGGAGCACCCGGCGCCCGTCGCGCGCGCCGGTGATGCTCCCCCACACACTACCTAATTCGTCCACTACAACCCGGTCAAATCCCAGAATGCTCATCCATCTAGCTGCCGCAGCCGCCGCCCCATCCTCGCTACCCGAGGGACTGCGGGCGGCCACGAGCTCCCGGGTGAATTCCACCAGCTGTCGCCGGCAAGACTCTATCATGATCGGCCTCCTCAATCGATAATGTCCCAGTTTGGCGCGTACTTCTCTCGCTGCCGGCGCGAGAAGTCGTCCAGTGAGTGGTCTCGCTCCGGTATTTCTACCGGTTCATCCACGCCGAACAAAGGGGAAGTATAGTACTTCTGCCCCGTGTCAAACAGCATGGTGGTCACCCGGCCCACGTCAGGCTTTTCCCGGAGCAGCTTCCGAACGGCGGAGATATTGCACCCGGTGGATATACCCACGACCAGTCCCTGTTCACGACAGAGCCGCCCCGCCTCCTGCACCGCTTCGGCCGAGGAAACCGTGATGACCCCATCGAGCAGGCTCATATCCAGGTTTCTGGGCACAAAGCCGTCACCGATGCCCTGAATATCGTGGCTCCCCCATTCACCGCGCGACAGCGTCGGGCACTCCGCGGGCTCAGCTGCGTACAGCCTGACATCGGAATTCTTTTCCCGCAGGTAACGGCCGACTCCAGTTAGAGTTCCACCTGATCCGACGGCGGCCACAAAAACGTCCACATCTCCGTCGGCCTGGCGGTACAGCTCGGGGCCCGTTCCCTCATAATGGGCAGCAGTATTGTCGGGGTTGTCAAACTGTGCGGGGTACCAGAACCTGCCCGGTTCCTCTTTCACGATCTCCTCCACCCGCTGCAGGGCGAGATCCTGATCGCTCTCACCTCCAGGTGTAAGCAGCAGTTCCGCCCCCAAGGCCTCGATCAGCTTCTTTCGCTCCGCCGACATGCCCTCCGGCATGGCCACCAAGACCGGATATCCCTTCAGCCCCCCAACCAGGGCACAGGCCGCCCCGGCATTGCCGGTCGACCCCTCTATGATAGTCATGCCCGGTCGGAGATCTCCCCTGTGCTCAGCCTCTTCAATCATCCGGAGGTAGATCCGATCCTTATGACTGCCGGTGGGGTGTCCGAACTCCACCTTGGCCAACACCCGATGCCCCTGCACCCTCACCTCGACCGAGGGGGTATTGCCTATCAGCCCGAGTACATCCTCTGCGCATCCTGTCTTCATTGTTCCGACCTCCTCGCAGCCAAGCGGTTTGCCGATTCTACCTGCGACATATGCTTTATGTGCTAGTATCTTCTCTGCAGATATTATGACCCTTGAAGGCCGCTTCACGACAACCGGATCACAAGCGGCAAAAAGAGACCCCCCTCCCCCCGATCAGCCGGCCGAAACGTGACCTCCTCGGAATACACCTGCGGCACCCGGGCAGGCACATGCTAGTCAGCAAAATTCTTCACCAGGACGATGGGCGTCCCCGCATCCGCAGAACCCGCGGCAAGGTCAGCCAGCGTACCCAAAATTGAGGTGACACTCCGGGGCGTCGTCCCGAGACTCTCCTTGCCCACATCCGTCTCCCCCTCGTCAATGAGGTCCTCGATGTCCTCACGACTGTATCCCTGGCGGTAGAGGGTCTCCACCTGAAGCTTGAGCTTTGTCCCGCGCCGCAGGGACGCGCGCCTCAGTCCGGCACTGCATCCGATTGCAGGATGCGGGTCCGCCAGCTCGTAAATGCCGCTGTCCGGATCCTTGTAGGCACCATCGCCAAAAATCAGCACCTCCACGCTTTTACCCGTTTCTCGATATATCTTGTGTCTGACGTCGTCCGCCGTCTCGTCGGCATTGTCGGGAAGCAGCTTCATTATTCCCTTCTCCATGTGCGAGGCATTAGAACCTATAACCCCCCAGGGTTGTGGGCCAATCTCCCGGATCGAGGTCACAGGAGTCTCTGTCCCGAAGGACAGCAGCTCCTTCAGCGCGGCCTCCTGATGAACTGCGCCAATTATTACCCCGTCTATATATGCACGGTCAAAGACCTTCAGGGGGTTGTTGGTAAAAAGTATGTCCACCTCCGCCTCCTGCTCTTCGACTACATCCCGGTACATCCTGGGATAGTCCATCTCGGTTATGGGATGAGAAAAGCTCAACCCGGCCAGTTCATCCAGGAACAGGCACTCACTGTCGCGGTAGTTGGACAGCTGCTCAGTATACTGTCTGCGCGCAAATATGGGATCGTCCTCTCCCCTCTGGTGCGCAACAGCATCGGCAATGGTTATGCTGTGACTCTGCAAATCCACGCTCATAGCAATAGCTCCGTCAGCCCCGGAATCCCGCATAATTCCTATTGCCTTCTCAGCTGTCCGGTCAAGGGGACCAAAACCAACTTCCACGGCAAGTGTTCGTCTGTCCGAATCCCGCACAGTGAGGTCGGCCATTCCCTGACCGGTAATCTTGCGGATACCGACCAGGCGGTAACCCATTTCCTGCAGCTTGAGCGCGGCTATTACCTCACGGATCAGGACGTTCATGTGAGGTGTGTTCCCCCGGATTTCGTGTAGGCTGTGAAATATGCTTTTCAGGCGCATTCTGGTCGTGGCCAACTCTTCATCCAGCACCTGGTTCCCGACCTCGTCGGTGGGGATAGCCAGCTGCACCACCACCCGTCCCTCATCGGTGGCCTGGGCAATGGCCCTGAGTATCAGGGCAAACCTGTTGCGACTCACTATTGGGCTGATCACGGCCAGGTTGGCCCCGCGCGAAAGATCAAGCTTTTCCCGGATGTCCTGCGCCAGCTCATCACAGGACATGTACCTGTTCTGCGAACGAGCCACCACAGATTCGGTTATGCATACGATATCTCCATCATCCACATACTCGGCAACTGAGCCGGCAGCAATTTGGCTGATGTCATCATCAGGCAGAATCAGGCCGGTCCTGATCCCCATGGCAACTACTCCGGCATCATCAGGAACTCTCATTCTCATGGACACGTCTCCTTCCCACTGATAAAGCACTCAGGTCATTGAACCACCCGGGCCAGATAATCAAGGGCGACCCGGAAATCAGTAATATCTCGTGGCCTGTTCAGCTCCAGTGTCCATTGTTGATTGTACCCCTTTCGGCGCAGCAGCCGGATAGCAGATTCCAAATCGAGATTGCCGATTCGCGGGATCAGCTGCGGCCCACGCTCATCGCTAGACAATCTTCCCTGCACATGCACATTGTTGACTCTCGGCAGCAGCTGGGCCAGCTCACACAAATTATCGTACATGGAGCTCCATGACAGATCCAGAGTAAACCCGATGCGGTCCGGCAGCAATTGGTCCAGCATGCGCATGATCTCAATCTGCGCGGGTCCTCGTGCACTGACCGGTATATTCTCCACAGAGATGACAACTGACCTGTTTACCGAGGAGGTATCCGTGAGTACAGCGGCTGCCTCCCGGATGCGAGTATCAGCTGACCAGCTGTCCCACAGATGCATCACAACTGTATTCGCCCCAAATCCTTCAGCTACCTTCACAGCATCAAGAAGTATTTTTGAACCGGTCTTGCGATCAGATGGATCGGCCGAGCTCAGAAAGGCTCCCAGGTCCCTGTTGGCGTGCACGGAAGAAACTCTGAACCCCCCATCATTGCCAGAGGCACCCATCCGTTCGACAATTTCATCCGGACAGTAATCGGGGGAAAATGCTGGCGGATCGGGCTGTTCCGAACGCGGGGGTATTCCGGGCCTCCAGTCGGGATGCAGCACCACCTCCACGGCCCGCACTGGAATAGAGACCGCGACATCGCGAACCGCCTCGATATCATGATAACGACGACCGACCGCAGCCGGCATTGTTCCCGTGGAGCAAACCAGATCCCGCTCCGAAGTCACCTCAATCCCCCTCACAGGCACAATGGTCGCATTTACTCTTCCATGTTTCTGCCGACCCTTTACACATTTCCCGCAGTCCTGCGTATATCCTGCCCGCACCGGCTGAAGTCCGCAGGGAGGCGCAAAATACCGCCTCTCGACATTCCCCCGGACCTATCATGATATAATCTTGGGAGAGAAGTTCGGAGGTGCTTCCATGCATATTGTCAAGGATCACTTCGCCACCACAGTTGCCATCGCAATCGGTATGGTGATATTGATCAGCATAGTGCTCCTGCTCCGCGGAGTTGGATCTCCTCCGCAGATCGGGGAACACGAGCTGCCGGAAATGGAAGAAATCGATCCGGAGGCGAATGCAAACGGCACAGAGATGACCGGCGGTGAAGTCATCACTCTCAGGGATCCCGAACGCTCGGAAGGATTGCCTGTCGAAGCCGCACTGCAAGACAGGAGATCTGTACGCAGTTACACTGGAGAAGCCCTGACTGTAGGTCAGGTGTCACAGCTGTTGTGGGCTGCTCAGGGAATAAGCAATACGGATTCCGGTTTCAGAACAGCACCTTCGGCAGGTGCAACGTACCCGCTCGAGATCTACCTGGTGTCCGCCGGCGTAACCAACCTGGAGCACGGGCTGTATCAGTACGAACCATCCCGCCATCAAATGCGACGGAAAGCGGAGGGAGATCTCCGTGAAGATATTTATGAGGTAGCCCTCAGACAGGGCCCCATTCGTGACGCACCAGTTCTGCTGGTAATCGCGGGTATCTATGACCGGACCACCTCACGCTACGGTGATCGCGGGGAACGTTATGTTCACATGGAAGCCGGACATGCGGCCCAGAATGTTTATCTGCAGGCAGAATCGCTGGAATTGGGAACAGTGGTTATCGGGGCTTTTGATGAAGATGGAGTGCGTGATGCCCTGGACCTCTCCGGGGGTGAGACACCCCTTTATGTAATGCCTGTCGGGCATCCAGATAAGTAATTTCTGCTGCAACAGCGCTGGCGGGCGCCTTCTTTTTCAGTAATCAAACGATCGCTGTCTCAACAAGTGAAGGTACCAAATGCCGGGCCTGAAAAGTCAATGCTGCTCCGGGGCCCGGCACACTATACCATGGGAGTCAATCTCGTTTTCTTCCAGGGTGACGTTTGAACCTGCCCACGCGTAAACTTCCGCGCCAACTGACGCTGAGTTGCCCCAAGCACTGTTTCGCACCAGGACCGGCTGGGAGCGATTGACAGCCACCGCCCCGCCCCCACTTTCGCACGCCCCGTATGCACGATTTGCCCGAAAACGGTTATCTTCGAGGCGGGGGCGACAGTTGTTGATGATGCTAACACCGCCTCCAAAACCGTAGTCTGAACCACATGTGTTCTCCAGGAACCAGCTGGAGGATATCTTTGGCGCTGCACTGTCCCATATCGCTACCCCTCCACCGTCCCACCGGGCGGTGTTCTGTGCAAAAAAGCATCCCCGGATTTCTGCGACCGCCCCACGGCTTACGGACATTCCACCGCCAATATGGGCGGAGTTACTGATAATCTGACACGATCTAACAAGCAGGATCTCCCTTCCATCTCGGGTGCGCCATCTTCCGGCATCTTCGCTCTGCCGCAGAAAATCCCCGGCGGCGCGCATTCCACCTCCGAGGACAGCCCGGTTAGATCGGACCAGATTGTGTTCTATGAGGGAGAGAGAAGAAGAGGAAACATAGATCCCCCCACCCAGGTCCGCGCCGTTGCCCTCAATGAGGTTGTGCCGGATTGTGGGTGAGGAGTCCTGACCGATGAAGATCCCCCCACCGGCCCATGCAGATGCACCGAGGACACTCCAACGCCGGACCAACACCCCCCCGCCTCCGGTGATAGTGAACCCTTCCAGGCGAGCGAGCTCTGATTCTCCGCTGGCAAAGAAAACCACCGTCCCGGCACCTGCGGACGTCAGGACCGTGGCCCGAACCACTTCCGGGTCCTGCGGATCTTCACTGCTGAGCAGTACGTCCTTGCCGGCAAAGTCGATGGTGCCCCTGTACACGCCCGGACGCACAATTATCCGATCACCGGTGAGTGCCTCGTTCAGCGCCTCCTGAATGGTCCGGTGCTGGTCGGGCACAATCCGGATGCAGGCACTGCCCCTACGGCGCCATCCGAGTTTCACTCCTGCACGCTGCAGGACTTCATCCGGGCGCACGCGGCAGATCAACAGGCACAAAGCAGCAGCACCGACTGCAGCGAAAAGAATGAAGACAGCCCAGTTCATTTACCGATCACCTGCAAACTGGTTGTCTTGAAGCACGGCCAGATTGGATTTCCACAGATGGAGCACATCTCCCTCCACTCCCTCGTTGTCGGAAAACACATTGTTCCGGATGATAGGTGCAGAGTTGGTAGCTACCGAAAGCGCCCCCCTACGGCTGCGGGTCCCCGTTATGCGGTTGGCCAGCAGCACAGGTGAAGCACCCCACTCGACGATCACCGCACCCCCCTCCTCCTCGGCCTCATTTTGAATTAACATATTCTGCAGCAGAACCGCGCGGCTGTTGTCCCATATGCATACTCCACCCCCACGCCCCGCCGAATTCGCGCGAAACGCGTTACCATCAACTCTGGGGGCCTCGTCGGAAACGAACAGCCCTCCTCCCCACAGCGCCCGGTTACCTTGTATGGTGTTACCCTCCAGAACGGGTCGGGGACGTTCTTCTTTCTCCCGTTCCTGCTGTATATCCCCGGCCGCCTCGTCGCGAAAGGCATGTTCTGAATCGTCTTCTGAAGCAGTTATCTGGACGGTCCGGGGCATGGACCGGTCGAGAAATTGGCCCATTCTCTCCCTGAAGGCCGGTTCGACCTGATAGCCGGAGCTGCGCACAGAATCACGACCGACGTGGATGCCCCCACCACATCCATCAGCGGCATTATCGCGTATCTGATTGCGGAGCACCGCGGGGGCTGCATCATCTATGTAGATCCCGCCACCGTCCAGGTCGCTGCGGTTGCCCTCGATTACATTGTTCTCGATCACGGGGCGCGCATGGCCGCGAACGGTAATGCCGCCCCCCTCGCCCGGTCCGCCAACCCGGGCATGTCCTCCAGTTATCGTGAAGCCGGCCAGCTCGCTTCCCTCTCCCTCTCCACGGACAAAAGCCACGACAGTGCCGTCGCCATCACCCTCTATGATGGTGCGGGCGACCGTCTGCGGATCCCGCGGGTCATTACTGCGCACCTTCAGATTCTTGCCCGAAAAATCCACATCTCCACGATACCGGCCGGGGCGGACCACGACGGTTGCCCCCTCGGGCGCTGAAGCAATGGCTTCCTGTATGCTCCGTACATCATCTGGCACCGTAAGGGTTGCGGTGTGCTCTTCCTTTCCCTCCTCGGGCTCTTCCTTTCTGCGTTTTCGCCCAAATGGCCAGATCACTTCGGGTCACCTCGCTTCCAGTCCAGCCCTACCAGCGGTCTCGGTGTCGGTGCAACTCCGAGCAGGCCCAGTTTGTCCTGCACTTCTTCGAGAATTTCGACGACCCCGCGATGCGTAGCATCAACGCGGATGTCGGCCCGCGAGCGCGCATAGGCCAGCAGCTCCCGCTGCCTCTGAACCCGCTCTGCTGTCAGATAGCTGCGCCTGGCTTTTACGACCCGATATTCTGCGTCGAGATAAACCGCCGCATCCGGTCTATTTCTCGCCCAAAGATAAGGAACTTGAGAATGCTCCTGGGGCACCTCCAGGGCAGCAAATCCACGGTCGCGAAGCCCTTCAACCACGGTACTCTTGCCGACAGCGCAGATCCCCACCACCACGATCAGAGGTACTCTTTCTACGTTCAAGTTGCCACCCCCTGTCGGAGTGAACCGGGTTGTGGTAGCATGAACCAGACTACAATGGCACCCGGGTAAAGCTGGAGGGAGTAGGACCGTGCTGATTCTGCTGACGGGCGATACTCATGTACCCGACAGAGCCCAGGAAGTGGCACCAGAACTACTGAATGAGGCAGCCAGGGCAGATCTGGTGATCCACACCGGTGACTTTAATTCACCTGAAATCCACGCCAAGTTCCTGGAGGTGTCCGACTCCCTCTGTGCCGTACGCGGAAACAGAGACCGTGGATCTTTCACCGATGAGCTCCCGGAGGAGCTGGAGTTCGAGTTGGGCGGGCTGCAAATCATCGTGCTGCACGGGCACTCTTTCGGCCGACCCCGTCCCTCACGTCTGGCCCGTCATTACGGCACTACAGCAGACATCATTGTGTACGGGCACCTGCATCGACCACTTGTCGTCCCGTTCAGCGGCTGCACGGTCATCAACCCCGGAGCCCCCGTCGAACCGCGCTGCAGCCCGGCCTCCTACATGCTGGGCGAGCTCCGCGACGGGCAATTCGATGTACAGACAGTTTACATGAAATGAACCGCCCTCTGACACCCCAGGACTGATCCAATCCACACGAGGCAGTTGGGAAGCTGCAGCAGGAGTATGTCACCAATTTTCCTGGAAAACTCTGACCGCTCAGCAAGGTGCGGCAATTTTCATTTTAAGCCTGTACTAATACGGCGAAAAAAGATCATTAATGCTATCTGTTGACATTTCGTCGCTTACCGGGGAGAATTCAACTGAGTAAGAGAATCGAAGATCCATCAGACAGCGACGAAAAAGGAATCTCTTGCCTTAGCAGATGGTTAACGGAATTTCCTACAATAATATCTTGTATGTTTATGGCATATATGGTATCGTTTATTATGGTGACCGGAGGGAGCTACAAGATTTCTGGGAGAGGAGACTGGATAATCCATGAAATCAACCGGCATCGTGAGAAAAGTAGACGAATTGGGACGTGTGGTCATTCCCATAGAACTGCGCAGGACACTGGACATTCACAAGAAGGACTCCCTGGAGATATACGTGGACGGAGAAAACATCGTTCTCCGGAAGTATGAGCCGGGATGCATATTCTGCGGCAACGCGTACAACACGCAGCAGTTCCGCAGCAAGACGGTGTGCAAGAGCTGTGCCGAAGCAATGGCAAACATGACCGGCTCGTAATCTGTCCAGTTTTCTCAGATGTTTGTGCGGGCGGCACTTCCGGGGTGCCGCCCGTGACCTTTATTTCGTTTCCCGGCCAGTTGTCTGGAATCGCGACATGGAACCATATAATCGCACCAGGTGCTTATACTCCCCGGCACAGAAGAATCTGCAGCGCCTTCGGCTGAAGGCTTTAGCTACCTCGACAGTAAATTGTGCCGCAGCAGCAATGTCAACTTCACGGCTCGCCCCCGTAGCACTTCCCGGCACAGGCAGCTCACTTGTGATGCCGACCCCCACGGTCGGAGCATCCGTCGCAACAGACGGGAGCATCATGCTGTTGATCCGGCTCAGGCCGCTGCCCTGTGGAGTGATATCCTGCTGTGCAAGGGGGAGAACCGCAGCGGGTTGACCCGTGGTTCGCTCGACTATGCCAACCAAATCGTTGGCGGGAGGAAGAATGTAGCCAGCTTTCACCGTGGGCGTGATGGCAAATCCGTTGCGATTCAGGACCCTGTTGCCCTTGGTTGTGTCAATACTCAGAAGCGCATCCATATCCTCGTGTACCTCTCGATGGTTCATCTGTTTTAGGTCGACAGGCGAACCCATGAATGAAACT
The DNA here is from genome assembly GCA_003554565.1 of Clostridia bacterium. Classification (GTDB taxonomy): domain Bacteria; phylum Bacillota; class Sulfobacillia; order SLMV01; family SLMV01; genus PWGR01. The sequence goes on along the minus strand of PWGR01000306.1, from coordinate 11,856 downwards.
GGATCACCGGATATCACCGGTGCTTCCGGGCAAATGTGCGTCGAGACGACCACGTCTCCTGGAAGGATATCACCCCGGCGCTGAAGCATCAGGAGTTTGAGGGCTGCGGCCAGCGCGGTAATGGCCCCATCGGCATCGGATACCAGTCCTACCTCCTCCGGGCGTGCACCAATCCCACCCAGCCGTCCCACTATACCCAGCGTCGGGGCATCCCCACCCCGACTTATCCCTCGGTGGCCACAAATACGGAGCTGAACAAAGTCGGTTTCCCCGTCCTTTTCTCTGACCCGCTCCACTGAGATGGTACGCATACCCCGCTCACGGAAAAACAACCTGACTTGAGCACCGTCTACCCAGGCACCATCCAGCAATTCAGCTACTTCCAGAACGTGTTGCAGCAACACTGCACAACTACTCCCTCCTGAGAACCCTGCCCGGCAAGGCATCTCCCTGTTCGTCGCCATCAAGCACAACTGTTCCGTTCACCATTGCCATGTCTATTCCCCGGGGGAACTGATGTGGTTCGGTGAAGGTGGCCTGATCGCGCACCCTATCGGGAGCAAAAATCACGATGTCAGCCCAACAGCCGGGCAGGAGAAGCCCGCGATCCCACAGCCCGAGCGCCATGGCCGGCCGGGAAGTCATCTTTGCAACTGCCTCCTCCATGCTGAGCACACCCGCCTCACGAGCGTATTTCCCTAAAACGCGTGGGAAGGTGCCGTAGCTTCGCGGGTGCGGTTTGCCCTTCCCGAGCGGGCCGCGCGGCGAAAGGGCACTTCCATCCGACCCCACCATCACAAGCGGGCTCTGCATGATGGTTCTCACGTCTTCTTCGTCCATGGCAAACCTCACACTTCCCACCATCCCCCCTTCCTCCAGGAGGAGATCAAACACCGCATCTTCTGGTTCCATGCCCCGGTCGGATGCTATATCCGCGACGGTCATACCTTCGTACTGGCGGTTCTCTCGTCCGGCTACCCTGGAAATCAGGAGGCGGTCCCACTGCCCTCTGGTTCGCATTTCTTCCTTCATTCGATTCCGCTGCCCGGCATCACGCAGGCGGGCGAGCATCTCATCCCGCCCTCCATCGTGTGCCCAGGCCGGCAGGGACGCGGTCAGGCCGGTCGCCGTCGCAACGTATGGATACTGATCAGCAAATACGGGGATGCCTCCCCGACGGGCATCTTCCAGGATCTCCAGGGCACAACCAGCCCTGCCCCAGTTATCCTCGCCCACCACCTTGAGATGGGACACCTGGATCTGACACTCGCCTTCCCGGCCGATCTCAACGGCCTCTTTCAGCGACGTTGAATGTCCGCTTCCCTCATCCCGGAGATGGGTGAAGTATATCGCATTGTAGTCACCAAGTACGCGGGCCAGCCTGACCAGCTCCGCCGTTTCGCTGTAGACACCCGGGGGGTAAATCAGTCCGGTCGACATACCAAAAGCGCCTGCCTGCAGCGCCTCCTCCAGCATGCTCTGCATCTCGGCGCTCTCCTCCGGCGTTGGAGCCCGGTCCCGTTCGCCCACAGCGCACCTGCGTATATTCCCTTGACCGATGAGTGTCGCACAGTTGACTGCCAGACCTCCCTCTTCCAGGAGCTCCATATACTCGGCCATGTTGGACCATGTGAGATCTGCGACGTCTTCCCCCCATTCGTTGCGCAGTTCGTCCAACTGTCGCTTGGAAGCATAGGCCGCAGAATTTCCACACTGCCCGATTACCTCGGTAGTAACCCCCTGCCTGATCTTGCTCTCAGCCCGTCGGTTCACAAGCAGATTAAAATCCGAATGAGAATGCATGTCTATGAATCCCGGCGAGACTGCTCTGTCTTGGGCATCAATCTGCCATCGAGCATCGGTCCCCTTCAGGTCCCCAACCGCGGCGATTTTGCCATCGAGGATACCGACATCCGCTCGAAACCAGGGCGCACCACTGCCGTTCATAATCCGTCCACCAGTTATGAGTACGTCAAACACATACCCCACCCTCTCGTAAAGGTTCAGTCTCCACCCAGCATAGAGCTTACGATTACCGCTCTGTCTAGTGGTCAATTCTGCTTCGAAGGACCGCATCCTGCATTGAGTTGACAGTCTAGAAGACAGGGCGTGGCGTCACCCGGAACCCCGGTAGTGACGCAGGTACTGTCGGTAAACATCACTGCGGGGAAGCTCATGACCGCGGGCAACGATCCGGGCGGCTTGCGCCAGACGGTATCCTGACCCAACCAGCAGGTTGACCTGCTCCAGGACGGCCTCGTCCTCAACACGGGTTTCTAGCTGCACCGTGTCGGGTTTTTTGTGCAGGTCAAATCCGGCGGGGGCAACCACCAAGGTAATCTCGCCCCGCACCGAAACTCCATTGTCTCTCAGATGCTGAAGTAGTGACTCAGGCGTACCGGTGAGGTGCTCTTCATGCACTTTGGTCATCTCACGAGAGAGACAGATGGTTCGTTCGCCCAGCACCTCAGCCAGCACGGAAAGCGTCCCGGAAATCCGTTCCGGAGACTCATAAATGATCAGAGTAGCATCCAACAGTCCGGCCTCGTGCAGCCTCTCGTGCATGGCCTGACCGCGGGGTAAAAAACCTAGATAGTAGAACCTGTCGCTCGGCAGACCGCTGGCACTCAAAGCCGCGACTGCTGCACAGGGGCCTGGTACTGCGATCACAGGAATATTCATCCGGTGAGCTTCTCTAACCATATAGAACCCGGGGTCAGAGATGCCTGGGGTGCCGGCCTCGGAAATAAGGGCAACGCTTTCACCTTCTTGCAGACGCCTCGTCAGATCTGGAGTCACCGACTCCTTGTTGTAGTCGTGATAGCTGCGAGTGGGAGTCTGAATCCCGTACTGCTCAAACAAAACCCGCGCGGTACGGGTATCCTCTGCGGCCACTATATCAACGTGCCGCAGGGCAGAAGCAGCACGCGCGCTTAAGTCATTGAGATTCCCTATGGGCGTGGCGACCACATATAGAGTACCGGGGTCCACTCAATCATCCTCGCATCTGGCGCCGGCTCGGCTCAATCTCTTCGGCGGAATATCTGTTGATCTTGCCGTCCCTGAGCTTCACGTGCACCCTACCCTCAAGGCAGTCACAGCGAACCACACGGCCAGCACCATCACAGGTCTCGACTTTATCGCCCTGATCGGGCAGATCCTCCTGTGCTTGCTCGTACACAGTATCTTCATACTGCAGGCAGCACATCAGTCGTCCACACAGCCCGGAGATTTTTGCAGGGTTGAGAGAAAGATTCTGTCGTTTTGCCATGCGTATGGTAATGGGCGTAAAATCGGACAGAAAGGTGGCACAACAACAAGCCCGCCCGCATGCACCAATCCCCCCGATAATCTTGGCCTCGTCGCGCACACCGATCTGCCGGAGTTCTATGCGGGTGTGAAATGTACCAGCAAGATCACGCACCAGCTGTCTGAAATCAACTCTTCCATCAGCCGTGAAGTAAAAGGTTATCTGACTGCCATCAAAGGCATACTCGGCATCGATAACCTGCATCTGCAGGTCGTGTCGCTCCGCCTTTCGCTGGCACAGACGCCGAGCATCCTCCTCGCGGGACTGATTCTCTCGAACCTGCACCCGGTCGGGGCTCGTTGCCCTCCGAACCACCCTGCGCAGGGGTCTGACCACCTCGTCCTCCTGCACAAAGTGATTGGCCAACGTCACCCACCCGTAGCCGCGCCCGCGCGCCGTTTCAACTATAACGTCGTCTCCTTCCTGCAGATCAAGGCCTGCAGGGTCAAAGTAGTATATTTTGCATGCTTCCTTGAAGCGAATGCCCACCACTTCCGGCATCGCATATTTCCCCCTCTTATTTGAGCTCGCACTCAATTATAGTCAGAGTCCAGAATACGCCGCAACTTGACAAACATCACTTCCAGTGCCAGGCGGGCATTGGCATTGGTAGCGATTGCTTCGTCCATGCGGGATATTACATCGACACAGTCGGCGAACCTGAATTGTCCTTCGCGCGCGGAACGAAGAAGGCGGCCCCGCATTGCCACAGTCAACAGCGCCAGGTAATCCCGGGCTGCATCCCGGTCCGGAGCCAACCGCTCCGCCCATTCAGTTATCTCGACCGGTGATGGAAAGGTCCCTTCCACCAGTTCCTCCGCCAGCTGCTCTATGGTTTTCCAGCGCTGCGACTCCTCTTCTGAGTGCACAATGGCTTCGCTCAGCTCTACGTTTCCGGCTGTCGCCAGGTACAGCTGCCGGCAGTCGCTTTCGCTCAGCTGGCGATCGCGCTGTAACCGCACGCGGAATGTTGAGTAATTGAGGTCGTGAAAGGGAATACGCACACAGCGAGACCGTACGGTAGGCAGGAGGGGACGGAGAGATGGTGAAACCAGCACCACAACCGTACTGCCGGCCGGTTCTTCCAATGACTTGAGCATCGCGTTCTGCGCCTCCGGGGTGAGACGGTGCGCCTCAGGTACCAGGATTATCTTGTGCCCGCCTTCGTAGGCCCGGCGCCTTAACACCGGACGAACTTCATTTCTGATCTGATCAATACTCACAGTGGATCGGTCATCATGTCTATCGAGCACGTGGACGTCAGGATGGTTCTGCTCAGCACACTTGCGACAGGACGAGCAGTCACCGCAGGGGCGCGACACTGGGTCCTGGCACCCACACTGCAGGGCAGCAACAAACCAGCGAGCCAGTGTGTCCTTACCGAGCCCGTCGCCACCATAAAACAGGTAGGCAGAACTCACATCATCGCGACGTACGATTGTGCGCATGATGCGTTCAGCCACAGGTTGCTCCTGCATGATGAATCCGGGATTGACGGCCCCCTCATTCACTCAACCTGCCCCCTCACACGTGGAAAAACTGCTCGACATCCAGCACGAAGACCGTAGCACCGCCCACCGTAACTTCCACGGAATAGGGGATGAATGAGTCTCCGGTGCTGCCGCGCACCGGTGTGATCGGAGTAACGACCTGGTCGCGGGTTCGGCATACGCTCTCTATGACACCAAACACTTCCTCGATATCCTCATCATCACAACCTATGAGGAGTGTCGTGTTTCCCTCGCGCAGGAATCCTCCGGTGCTGGACAGCTTGGTTGCTCGATAACCCGCCTCCATCAACTCCTCCAGGAGGTCAATAGAATCCCGGTCTTGAATGACGGCCACGACTAGCTTCACCTCTGCATTCACCTCGCTTCCGAGAAAGATGAATTCTGGCCTTACGACCTGACGAGTTCATCATTGAGTCGCTCACCGACAATGCCCCGGATGTACTGAGCCGTCCTGCGCACTCCACCTCTGGTGTCGACAAGTACAATACGGTCTGAAAACCGCTGGGCCAGGGAATGATATCCCCGTCGAACGCGGCTATGAAACTCCTTACTGCGAGCCTCAATGCGATCATCGGCAGGCTTTTCATCGGCGGAAAACAGTTTCGATCCACGACCCAGAACGAAGGTAAGATCGGGCATCAAGTTTCCAGTGGCAAAGAGATTGATGTCCCATATATCCGCCAGAGGAATGCCCAGTCCGAATCCCTGGTAGGCGAGACTCGAATCGATATAGCGGTCACATACGACCACGGTGCCAGACTGCAGGGCCGGTCGAATGACATTGTGCACCAGCTGGGCTCGTGACGCGGCAAAAAGAAGTGTCTCGGCCTGCGGGGTAATGTTTTCATCTGAATCCTGGTCTACCCTGAGCAGGAGCGAACGTATCAACTCAGATACAGAGCTCCCACCCGGCTCCCTGGTCTGCAGTACATCATACCCCCGGGTCTTCAACCACGATACCAGAAGATCCGCCTGAGTTGTCTTGCCAGACGTCTCCACACCTTCGAGCGATATGAACAGGCCACCATGGCCTTCTGAATTCCCGGCTTCGAAGTGAATATCTGCTCCTTTGTTATTCATGGATAGTAGATTCCTTCGGCACCCATCTTTCGTGACAGATGTGCGGATTCCTGGAGATACCCTGATCAAGGAAACACAGCAACGAGGGCACCCGTGCATCCGCAGTTGCGAGTCAGACAATACATCTTACACTCTTGTTCTTATTCTATCGCACCCCCCGTTTTTCCTCCAGATTGAGATAAATGCCTGCCAGAGATGGATCACCATGATGCTGCTGAAGGTCCTCGTCACTGAGTCGTAAACTGAACTGACCTGGAAGGATTTACCGCCATGAAAGATGCAGAATCCACGGACGATGTGAAACTGCAGCCACGCGAAACCAGCTATTGCATGGACCTCGTGTTTGCTCTATATTCCGGTTCTTCTCCGTTTGGGTTGGCGCAAAACCGCGGATTCAGCTCGCATCAGCGTGCTCCATTGGTGATTGAGTCTTCTTATGGTTGCCTGGCAACGCTTCCTTCACACAGAGGATAAAGTAGCCCTGGTCATGATGTGACCCGCTCACCACCCACAGCGCAGATATCCAGATCCTGAACCCTGATCCTGCCGCACTGAGGACAACTCATCTTGCGATACTCAACCGTCCACTAGCACCAGACGAAAACATCCAATGGATATATCGCGTACTTCCCTGCTCTCGCGCTGCCAGAGCCGGCTAGCCCTTGAGTGACAGCTACTACACCTGGCCACGTACCTCTGATTGGGCCGCACCGTTACCTGAAGTCGATCTTTACCCGCCACCCTGGCTGCCTCAACAACTTCTCGACGAAAGGGAAACAAACTTGCTATACTTAGCTGGGACATGTGATTTCCTCCTCGGGAATCTTTTTCCAACAAAGAACTATCCGCCGAGGGGATCGCATGTCCCTCTATGTGCCCTCATCACTGCACAGGCCACATTCTTGCCAACCCAAACGGAGAAGAACCTATACTCCAAAGGAGAAGAATGGTCTGCTCAGAAACATCCGGGAAGGGAGAGATGCAGGTGACGCACACCTTACACAGGCTGAAATCTGACCTCAAACACGCCCGGGAATCGTTGTGGGGCCAGACTGAGACACCACCGGCCGACTACATAATAATGACGATGGCCTGTCAGGGCTTCAATGAGCAGGATTCGGCCCGCAGATTGAAGAAATCACTTGCCCTTCTGGCCGAGCATACCCCTGTGAACATATCCAACGGCGAGGAAAGCATCCACACGAAAGCGACGCGGAAAGAACTGGAAGACAACATAGGCGACACCTCTTATGTAGCCGCCGTATTTGACGATCCCGGCCTGCTAATTGCGGCATTGAAGAGTCTCGCAGAGGCTGATCTGGGAATGTCAGTGGTGGTAACCGGGAATCCTGATCAGACCTGGCCGCTTATAGAAAGAGCGGGACTCGGGGCGCACACCATCAACCTCTCACTCGGCGTCTTCGGTAACACTGATTCTCTGCCTTCATCTGAAGTTCAGGCTCTGATCATGATGTGCGGCCACGGACTGATAACACCACAGCTTGCAGAGCGCATAATTGAGCATGTTGCCGCCGGCGATATGAATCCGGAAGAGGGGGCCAGAGAGATGGCCAGCTTTTGCACCTGCGGGATTTTCAATACGTCTGTCGCCGCAGCAATACTGCGGCATGGACTGGGAGGTGTCAGCAGGTGATCATCCAGGATGACCTTTGTGTTGGGTGCGGTGAATGCGTCGATATCTGCCCGGGAGGTGCTATACATCTGCAAGAGGATTCTGGGGCGGCCCAGATAAGCCAGCAGCTGTGTTTAGAATGCAGGGTATGCATCCGCTGGGATGGTTGTCCAACGAATGCATTTCAGGAGGAAAACTCGCTCCCATGGCCCCGGTCTGTCCGTCGGGTGTTCAGCGACCCCGTAACTACCTTCGAGGAAACCACCGTGTCGGGACGTGGTACTGAGGAAATGAAAACCAATGACGTGACGCACCGGTTTCCACCGGGCAGTTACGGGTTGTCGATCGATGTCGGTCGCCCCAACGTGGGGGCCTATCTCAGAGATGTGGACAAGATCACCCGGGTGCTGGCAGAGGCCGGGGCAGACTTCTCACGGAATAATCCGATATTTACCCTGATGACCGATCCGGAGAAAGGATGCCTCTCCTCTGAAGTGCTGAACGAACGAGTCCTCTCCGCTGTCGTAGAGTGCACCGTAACCCCAGATCAACTGCCGGACGCCATCCGCTGCCTGCAGGATATAAGCCGGGAAATTGACACGGTATTCTCCCTCGGCTTCATCGCCAACGTGACCGAGCTGCGTGACAGAGAAGCACTCCATGATTTGCTGAGAGAGTGTGGTATCGGTGCCGAAAACAGCGCGAAGATCAATGTGGGACTGGGAAGGAAAGAGCCCTGATCTCGCTTTCCACATCGAAGCAAGACGAAAATAGGGCGGACAACGGGCGGAAGCAACCGGGTCTCCTCCCTGCGCTGCTGTACCGCGGAGTGCCGAGCGATGGCAGCGCAGGTACCGCCCACATTACTGCAGGTCAACTTCAATGAAGCTGTGGTACTCATCACCCCTGATTTGTCCCAGCGAAACATTGAGGGGTCGATCAAATACCGGACCATCGACCACCAGAGTATGCAGCTCGCCCCTTTCGCCGCACGGGTCGACATGCCGAGCCTGGATTCGCTGTATCAGCTGTCTGTCGAGCGTCCGCCCCAGGTAGTTCTGGCTCAAGTACTCATTACTGACGCAAACGACGATGGCCTCGAATCCCAAATCAATAAACTCCTCCACCACGGAAATCCTCCCCTGCTGCCACAAGGGATGGTGGGCCTTCAGCCCGGCCGCATCACACACTTTCACACACCAGTCCCGGTGCTCTTGCAGGTCTATGTCGCCGAACACACCGGCACTGATTCCCATACCGTGGAACCGGCGCAGTTTTTGCACAAACACATCCTCGTACTCATCCCAGGAAGCAGAAGCAATTGTGCTGGGAACACCCAGCGAATCCGCTTGCGCCCGAACTAGGCGGGCCCGGGTCCCGTGAGAACGTGAACGATCACCGTCCTTATTGAACATGGTCAGGAGCTGTTTGGGACGTCCTCCTTCCTCCATGGCATAAAACAGGGCAAGGCAGGAGTCCTTTCCTCCACTCCACGAACAAAAGAAATCATCTGTGTTCAATTCGCGCGCCTCCATTCCGGCAGTTCAGTTATCAATTGTACCAGACTGTACCAGACCGGCGGTCGCTCCCGGCGAATGATGGGGGTGTCTCAAAGGAATCCGACACCACATATTCACCGCAATCCGCGTCACCGTCAGCATGGGGTCAGCACCACGCCATGTTGCTTGAAGTGCTCCACCAGTCGCTCGTACGTCCGGTGAGCGCTGATAGTAGAGCTGTCGCCAATCACGATAAGCTTGCGCCTGGCGCGCGTCAGTGAAACATTCAACCTGCGCACGTCGGTGAGAAAGCCTAGACTGGCCCGGGGATTGCTGCGCACGAACGACAGGATGACAACTTCCTTTTCCCTCCCCTGAAATCCGTCCACAGTATTGACTTCGAGGTCTTCATCCCGGAACTGCTTTGCGATCAGATCCACCTGATCATCGTAGGGGCTTATCACCGCAATATCGCGACCCGCAATTCCCAGGTCCATAAGCTGCCGGCACAGAGAAACCGCCAGATCCCCCTCCCGGGGATTCTCCCTGGAAGTGGAGCCGCCCCTGGTTCTCTCCGGGGCGTCCGCAACAGCGGTATCAATGTAAACTACCGGATCGAGTGGACAACAGGCCACGCCAGGAAGGTCTTCTTTTTTGATCTGGCCATCGTCTATCAAATCGGCGAGGGTATGTCGGGCCACGGAATCATCTGCACTGAGTCTCCCCTCATAGAACTCGCGATTGGGAAAACGCATTATCGTCTCGTGCATTCTGTACTGAACATCCAGCATGGTACGGAGTTGATCGCCGTGTTGCTGCAGGAGAGACTCGTAGAGAGTCTCACTCAACCCGTTTGCCTCCCGCGACAGAATTGTCGGGGGCAGCTGCTTGTGATCACCGGCCATGATCGTACGGTCAGCGAGAGCAATGGGAATCCAACAGCTGGGCTCAGTGGATTGAGTTGCCTCATCGATGATCGCCAGATCGAAGCTACGCGTCTTTAGTAGCTCGGACCCACACCCGGAATTCGTCGCACAGACCGCGTCGGACCACTCAATGATTTCTTCAACTGCTGCCTCCTCCAGCCGATCGATCTCGGAGAACAGACCGTCGATATCCTCCTGCAGCTGAAGCCACTCGGCCATGCTTCTGATCTTCCCGGGAGGCACCCCGCGCGAACTGCCTCCCCGTCTGGCCAGAGACTTGATCTTCGCATTGCTCATGCCCCTGCGCCACCGCCCACCCGGATGGGTGACGCGTTCCTGACTTTCCCGCAAATCCATGACCTTATCCCGCAGCCGCTGCGCTTCGCTGTAATTCTCATTCTGCTGCACGAGATGGTCCAACGTGTGTTCTCTCAAAAGAGGTGTGACGCGGGCGGGATGTCCCACCCGAACGACTTTCTCTCCCGCCTCGGCGAGCCACTGCACGAGATTGTCGACCGCAGTATTTGAGTCCGCTGCGCAGAGGACATGTGCGCCCCGCTCCACGGCCTGCCTGGCTATCTCCACGCATGTCACCGTCTTTCCGGTCCCTGGTGGTCCGTGGATCAAAAAGAAATCCTGCGCGCGCTCCGCCCGCTTCACTGCTTCCCTCTGCGAGGAGTTGAGGTCGGCATTGAAGAATGGCCCCGACCGATCCTCCGTGACAAAGCCAGGACTCTTCAGGCCCAGGGAAGTATCAACCAGGTCTGAAAGACGGGTTCCCGCGGCGCCGAGAGCCTGCATCAGAGCGGTGAGCTGCCTGCGATAGGTAGTATCATTTACGTGAAGATCGCATCTGAGGCCCCTTGCGTACACCACATCTGCGGGCTTTCTATCAAACGCGACTGTCAGCGAGTAGTTGGTCTTGTGCGCCACCGTACCGGTGGGATTGTCATCCCGCAGCGGATCCTTCCTGCAGATGACGACGAGATCACCGATGCCAATCTCGCATTCAGGGAGGGATTCTCCGGGTCTTTGTCTGCTGAACTTTACCATGTACTTGCCCCCGAGGGCAGTTCCCTCTTCGCTTGCCTTCAGGTGCAGGATGGCGCGCCCGGCCGCTTCGCGCTCCCGGCCAGACATCGTCTTAATTTCGTGCTCATGTCGCTTCATCTCTTCCCGTCTCTCCATCTCGACGAGGAAAGTCATCCGCATGAAGTGAAAGCGAGGATCGTCCTCACCTGTGACTTGAACTTCATTGTTGGCTACCTGATGCACATTGTCGAGGATGGGCTGTGCAGCCTCCTCGGGTGCGTACACTGCGGCCAAAGATCCCCTGATCTGTATATCTCCGATGTGCTCGGCATTTACGCCTCCCTGGTTGGCGATGGCACCGAGCAAGTCTCCCGGTCGGCAGTTTTCTGGTAATCCTCCGAAATAGAACTTCTGCATCATGACCCTCCGGTGGTATCGTCTGTCTCCGACATCTTTCCCTTGACCATTGCACCAAAGCACGGGAGCAACTTGCAACCGTGGGACCAAAGACCGGATGAATGCTCGGCCACCCCTCAATCTTCTCATCGGTTACAATGCGGCAGACAGCAAAACGTCGCACCGCAGCGTCTGAATTACCTGTTTTTATCCCACGATGAGATCAGCCTCGGCCAGCCAGCAATAGCGTTTCAATCACCTTATATGGCCGCTTGGTAAAGTGTGTCATGATCCCAGATTCGGCGGTTTGCTGGCATTTATGTAATATAAAGAGACCCCGCCGTTTTCGGCGGGGTCTTTCAGTTAATCTGGCGGCGACCTACTCTTCCGGGGGGTCTCCCCCCAAGTACCATCGGCGCTGGAGGACTTAACTGCCGTGTTCGGGATGGGAACGGGTGTTGCCCCTCCG
>PWGR01000227.1 GCA_003554565.1 Clostridia bacterium | reverse complement strand
GTATGCGCGCCGGGCGGCGACACCCGACTCTCGACTGGTCGTCTGTAAAGGAGGGGTGCGGGAGATCTGCCGCTGACTTATACTTTTATAAAGAGAGTGGGAGGTCCTAGATGTATATTCACCTCGGATGGAATGAGATCGTGCAGGGCAAAGATGTGTTGGCAGTTTGCAGCTACGAATCCTGGGCGGAATCAGATATCAACCGGGAGATGCTGGAGATGGCCCGCGTTGCCGGTACTCTGCGGAGTGTGGGTCAGGAGTTCACCGCGGACGACGTCGAGGAGATCAGATCTGTGGTGATCTGCAGCGAAGAGGTTATCTTGTCTCCCATAACCAGTTCCACCCTGCAGCGCCGGGTAGACAGAGACAGTGCTCTGGGTGTCTCCACAGGCATTGGTTGACCTGCAGCTGGGCGTTTTCCGGGATATGTCGTTTTAAACAGCAACTGTTTGACCGTGATACTTCGATCATCCTGCTACGACCTTGCTCAAAGGAACGCAACCTGAGGCAAGTAGGGCGTTTGACAGGGATGGGGGATGAAATTGCTGGAGTCACTGCGAATCCTTCGTGCACTCAGCGGGGAGACCCGGATAAAGCTCGTCCGTCTGTTGTGCGACAGTGAACTGTGTGTATGCGAGCTTGAATACATACTTGATCTCAGTCAACCCGCCATATCTCAGCAGGTCCGGATTCTGCGCGAGGCTGGCATAGCCACGGCCCGACGGCAGGGAAACTGGATATTCTATCATATTGATAGAGAGGACCTGGAAGAGGCATTAGATAAAGTGCGGGGTTATCTCACATCCCAGCTCTCCGGCGATGATGATGCTATGCGTACCGAGTGGAAGAGACTGAAACAGCTGCTTTCTGATCCACCGGATCATTGCCCGGGGTTTCCCCGGCCCACGGGAGGAAGGCGACAGTGAAGATACTATTTCTGTGCACCGGCAACTCGTGTCGCAGTCAGATGGCCGAGTATACCGCACGTGCCCTTGCGCCCTCGGAGGGTTTCCAGGTGAGCAGCGCTGGAACAGATCCGCAAGAAATCCATCCGTTGACACACCGGGTGTTGAGCGAAGTCGGGATTCAATCTTCAGAAGCACAGTCCAAAGACCTCGATCCCGACCAGCTGCATAAATTTGACTTCGTCATCACTCTCTGCGGAGACGCCAGGGACCGCTGCCCGGTTTTGCCATCCCATGTCTGTCAGCTGCACTGGCCGGTTGAGGATCCAGCAGCAGCACCGGGGAGTCAGGCCGAGAAAATGGAGGCATTCCGCAGGGTTCAACGCGAGTTGGAGCAGCGCATCCGGCAACTTTTCTCCAGCATTGATAGCGGGTTTGCACACTGACTTCCCCGCGGATTCCATGAGGAGGCGGGATATTTCACAACGAAGCGCTGCCAGCACCATCTGCCTTCCATGGGTTGGAAAAATCGTGCCCCCTTCACGTGTCATCTCAGGTGCCTTAGTGGTATAATAACATACGTGAGGATGTAGGGCTGGCGGGCTCGTTGCGCTTCCTCACCTATAGCTCATAGAGGCGACCCGCGAATCGCACCCGTGGTAAGCGATGCCCAATGCGGACAAATTATGTATGCGGATGCTTCTGACACTGATCGTATAGTGCTCATTATCTGTATGTGCAATTTTCGGGAGGTGTGTTTGTGCAGGAGCGACCCGAGATGGAGGAGCGAATCGAACTCAGTGAGGACTCCCCGCTCGCAGAATATGATGAGACGACGATTCAGGTGCTCGAGGGACTCGAGGCCGTCCGGCGACGCCCGGGAATGTATATTGGCTCTACAGGTCCGGATGGGCTTCATCATCTCGTCAATGAGGTAGTGGACAACAGCATTGATGAGGCGCTCGCGGGGCACTGCGACAAGATTAATGTTATGCTGCACGAAGATGATATCATCACCGTGGTTGACAACGGCCGCGGCATTCCGGTCGGAGAGCACCCCAAGTTGAAGCGACCAGCACTGGAAGTTGCCCTGACTGTGCTGCACGCAGGTGCCAAGTTTGATCACAAGGGGTACAAAGTCAGCGGCGGACTGCACGGCGTGGGCGTTTCCGTAGTTAACGCTCTATCCGAATGGATGGAGGCTACGGTGTGGGTCAACGGAGGAGAATACCGCCAGCGTTACGAGCGCGGCATCCCGGTAACCGACGTCGAACGGGTGGGGGATGCCTCCGCTACGGGCACTGAGATCAGCTTCAAACCCGATCCGGATATTTTCGAAACTACCGTTGTCCGTTGCGATGTTGTGACCTCCCGATTGCGTGAGTTGGCTTTTTTGAACCGGGGAGTACACATTGAGCTGCAGGACGAGCGATCTGAGCAGGAGCACCTCTTCTGCTTTGAAGGAGGGCTCGTTTCGTTTGTGCAGTATCTCAATCGGAATCGTAACCCCCTGCACAAACAGCCGATTTACTACGAGGGAACGAGAGAAGACAATGAGATTGAGTTTTCGCTGCAGTACACTGACTCGTACGTCGAGAACATATTCTCCTTCGCCAACACCATTCCGACGCGTGAGGGTGGGACTCACGAGTCTGGTCTGAAGAGTGCACTGACGCGGGTCATCAATGAGTACGGGCGCAAGCACAATCTACTGAAGGAGAATCAGGATAATCTCACCGGTGAAGACATCCGCGAGGGAATAACTGCGGTCCTGAGCGTGCGCGTGGAGGATCCTCAGTTCGAAGGTCAGACCAAGACGAAGCTGGGTAACACCGAGCTGCGGGGAATGGTGGAGTCGGTCATGGCCGAGGGTCTTTCCAACTATATGGAGGAGAATCCGGCGGTGGCACGTGTCCTCGTCGATAAGGCTATCAAGTCGGCTCGCGCCCGCGAGGCGGCCAAAAAAGCACGAGAGCTCACGCGCCGCAAGAATGCCCTGGACGTTACCGCGCTTCCAGGAAAGCTTACTGACTGCAGCGTCCGGGATCCGGCCATGGCGGAGATGTTCATCGTGGAGGGGGATTCAGCCGGGGGATCTGCAAAACAAGCCCGTGACCGTCGTTTCCAGGCTGTACTGCCCTTGAGCGGGAAAATCATCAACGTCGAGAAGGCGCGTCTGGACCGTATCCTGAACCACAATGAGGTGCGTGCCATTATCACCGCACTCGGCACCGGCATAGGTGAGGACTTTGATCTGGAGAGTGCCCGGTATCACAAGATCATCGTCATGACTGATGCCGATGTGGACGGCGCGCATATCAGGACACTACTTCTCACCTTCTTCTTCCGCTACATGCGGCCACTGGTTGAGGCGGGGTACGTCTATATTGCTCAGCCTCCCCTCTATCAGATAAAGAAGGGCAAGAAGGACTATTACTGTCATTCCGAAAGAGAGCGCGATGAGATCCTCGAGGAGATCGGTACACGAGGGGTATCCATCCAGCGGTACAAGGGGCTTGGAGAAATGAACCCGGATCAGCTGTGGGATACTACCATGAACCCCGAAAGCCGTACACTGCTGCAGATTAATCTCAAAGATCTCCGGGAGGCAGACGAGATATTCACCATTCTCATGGGATCTCGCGTCGAACCGCGTAGAGACTTCATCCAGGCGAACGCCGGTTCGGTGCGCTTTCTGGATACTGTGGTCTGAGGAGCCGTTGTCAGGTCAACGCGGGAGGTGTTCTGGTGGCTGAGTTTACACACGGCAAGATTTTGCATACCGAGCTGGAAGATGAGATGCAGCAGAGTTACATAGACTACGCGATGAGTGTCATCGTTAACCGGGCGCTGCCCGATGTACGGGACGGACTCAAACCCGTGCACAGAAGGATCCTGTATGCAATGCAGGATATGGGTCTGACGCCGGACAAGCCCTATTTGAAATCCGCCCGCGTAGTCGGAGAAGTCATGGGTAAGTACCATCCCCACGGGGACAGGGCCCTGTATGATACCCTGGTCAGAATGTCACAGGACTTCAACATGCGTTATCCATTGGTGGACGGGCACGGAAATTTCGGTTCCGTGGATGGTGACCCGCCGGCAGCCATGCGGTATACGGAAGTTCGCATGCACTCCATCGCCAATCACATGCTCACCGACCTCGAGAAGGACACGGTAGATTTCGTCACAAACTTTGATGACAGCCTGCAGGAGCCAGAGGTACTTACCTCCCGGTTTCCGAATCTTCTGGTAAATGGTTCCTCGGGGATCGCCGTTGGCATGGCCACCAACATACCCCCGCACAATCTCCGGGAAGTGACAGATGCTGTGGTGGCCATGATCGAAGATCCAGACATCAGCGTTGAGGAGCTGATGGAGTTTATACCCGCGCCGGACTTTCCCACGGGCGGGATTATTGTCGGAAAAGAGCCAATACGACAGGCATACACGACCGGAAGAGGCATTATCACCGTACGCGGTGTGGTGCGGATTGAGAACATGTCGGGCGGGAAATCGCGCCTGTGCGTCACTGAGATACCCTATCAAGTCAACAAGGCGAAGCTCATCGAAAAGATTGCAGAAATGGTGCGCGAGAAGAGGATACAGGGAATCACCGACCTGCGGGATGAGAGTGACCGCGAGGGCATGCGCCTGGTGGTGGAGCTTTCCCGGTCCGCCAACCCCCGGGTGGTGTTGAATAACCTATACAAGAATACGCAGCTGCAGACCAGCTTTGGAATAATTATCCTCGCCCTGGTGGACAATCATCCCCGGGTCATGTCCCTACGGGAGGTCCTCGAGCGCTATCTTGCGCATCAGAGGACCGTTATTGAGCGACGTACTCGCTATCTTCTTGACCGTGCCGAAGCGCGTGCACATATCCTCGAGGGACTGCTGCGTGCCCTGGATGACATCGACCGGGTTATATCCATTATACGCGGGAGCCAGACGGTGGACGTTGCCAGAGAACGGCTGATGGAGGAGTTCGAGTTCACGCGCAAGCAGACCAAGGCCATCCTGGAGATGCGATTGCAGCGTCTCACGGGCCTCGAGCGCGAGAAGGTCCAGGAGGAGTACGATGAGCTATTGGAGACCATCGACTACTACCGCTCCCTTCTGGCCGACGAGCGCATGATGTACGAGGTGGTGCGGGATGAGCTGTTGGAGCTCACCGATGAATACGGGGATGAGCGCCGCACGCAGATCATCGGCCGCGAAGGAGACCTGGAGGAGGAGGATCTCATAGCCGAGGAGGACGTGGTGGTGACACTGAGCCACCATGGGTACGTTAAGAGGATGCCTGTCAACACTTATCGCAAGCAGAGGCGCGGAGGTAAGGGCATACTCGGCATGACCACAAAGGAAGATGACTTTGTGGAGCAGCTGTTTATCACGGGTACGCACCGTCACATTCTCTTTTTCACCAGCGCAGGCAAGATGTATCGTCTCCGGGCTTACGAAATCCCGGAGGGAGCCCGGCGGTCGCGCGGCACGGCGGTGATTAATCTCATTCCCATTGAGCCGGACGAACGCGTAACCGCGGTCATCGCCCTGCAGGATTTCGAGGATGACAAGTTTGTGTTTATGGCCACCCAGCAGGGCTACGTCAAGAAGGTGCGATTGAGTGAGCTCGATTCGCCCCGCCGGACAGGGCTGGTTGCAGTGTCGCTTTCTGACGATGATCGGTTGATTGGGGCAACGCTGACCGAAGGTGATTGGGAAATACTTCTAGTGACCAGATATGGCCAGGCTATACGCTTTCACGAAGATGACGTCCGGTCAATGGGGCGGCAGGCCAGGGGTGTAAAAGGTATAGGCCTGGGCAGTGATGATTACGTTGTGGGCATGGAAACGGTAAACGATCAGGCCGATGTGTTGGTGGTGACAGAGAAAGGTTTTGGCAAGAGAACCCCAATGCGCGAGTACCGCCTGCAGGGCAGGGGAGGTAAGGGACTGAAGACGATCAAGAAGACGGATCGTACCGGTCCGCTGGTTGGAGTGAAGGTGGTCCGCCCGGGGAACGAGATAATGCTGGTGACCGTGCGAGGGGTGATCATACGTACCTCGGTCGATTCCGTCTCACGGGTCGGTCGAAACACCCAGGGGGTCATGGTTATGCGGCCGGGAGATGAGGATCGAGTGGTGGCAGTTGCACATTTGGTTGCACGGGACAATGGACCCGGCAAAAAGGACGAGGAGGACGTCGAACTCGAACCAGAATGATGCGGAGGGAGGACTGCCGTGGAGACCGGTAAGGTGTCGCCCGGATTGCTTAAAGAGCTGGTCTTGGAATATCTGGGATGCGAACGTGACGAGGTCCTGGTGCCCGCTGCATTTGGCGAAGACGCGAGTGTGCTGGATATGGGAGACAACCATATCGTTATCTCGACAGACCCCATCACTGCCGCTGGGGCCGATGCAGGCCGCCTTGCGGTGCTGGTGTCGTGTAACGATGTCGCGGCGGCGGGTGCAGAGCCGGTGGGTCTGCTCATGACAGTAATCATGCCGCCGCATGCCACCCCGGAAGATCTCAAGAATATCATGGAGCAGGCTAATGACGCGGCGCGGGAGATGTCTGTCGAGATCATCGGAGGACACACGGAAGTTGTGCCGCATGTGCAGCAGACCATCCTCTGTTCGACCGTCGTCGGGAAAGCCTTCCCGGATGTGGTCCACTGGCCTATCCGCAGCGGATCAGCGAGGGTGGGGGACGTGCTCGTTCTGACAAAGAGTGCCGGGATCGAGGGGAGCGCGATTCTGGCCGCTGATTTTGCAGACGTCCTCGAGGATAGAGGAATATCTCGCGACGTAATGCAGGAGGCGCAGAAGCTGGGAGATAATATCAGCGTCGTAGAGGACTCGCGGGTAGCTGCACAGGCCGGGGCGCGCGCCATGCACGACGTAACCGAAGGCGGGGTTTTGGGTGCCGTCTACGAGATGTTGGCGGCCGCCGGACTCGGTGCTGTACTTTATGAGGATCGCATTCCCGTACACGCCTGCACCCGGGAGATCTGTGCCGCACTGGATCTGGATCCCCTGCGTCTCATTTCCAGCGGGGCACTTCTCATAGCTGCAGATCCGGAGCACAAAGTCGCAGAAGCGTTGGAGGAGTCAGGCATTCCGGCTGGCGAAATCGGTGAGATAACCTCCGATGATTCAGTAGTGCTGCGGCGCGCCCTTCCCGGGCGGGGCGAGATGACTGAAATAGTTCCACCCCCCGGCCGCGATGAGCTCTGGCGTGCATTCGCGCGCTTTCGAGCAGAAGATGATTGATGTCGGGGCATGCGAAGTGCTCGCCGCAAGGACCGGATCTATAGCGCCCCTTGCAGCAGGTTTTTGCTTGAGTTATATTTAGCAATACTGATGGGAATCGTGCCAATGAACGGGTCATGCATCACGAGCGCCTACAGAGAGCTGGATCTGCTGCGAACCGGCGGCGCTGGGATGTAGTTTTCCACCCGGGAGGCTCCGGGGAATGCTGAAACGCAGGAACTTGGACGCCTGAGGAGCGATATTTCCTCGTGAGCGAGTCCGGTGACTGACCGGACTAAGCGGGGTGGTACCGCGGGCAATCCAGCTCGTCCCTCACGGGACGGGTTTTTTTGTGGGGAGGTGGCCCATGCGAGAAGAGGACATACTGAACAGAACGAGGTCGTGTGCTCGCCGGGCATACTGGCTACGTCTCACGCCGGCGTCCTCTGGCAATATCAGTGTGCGAACAGGAGGATCAGGCGGCGCGGATATGATCATATCGGCCTCCGGGACGTGTATGGGGTGCCTTGGATCAAACGATCTGCTCCCATACCCATCAAAAGGGCGGAAAAATGGAGTTT
>PWGR01000154.1 GCA_003554565.1 Clostridia bacterium | reverse complement strand
TTCGCGGGATTATCGAGGAAGAGGGCCGGGAGAACGCCGAATGACCGGGTTTGCCCCGGGGCGCCTCTGCGCGCCGGGGCAGCATGCTCCACGCAGCAGAATCCTGCCTGTGATTCAGCGAGATTCCTGTTTCCTTACGAGATCGCGGTAAAGCGGAGAACGTTCCATCAGCTCCTGATGCTCACCTAACTGCTGCAGCCTGCCGCTTTCGATCACCCCAATGCGATCCGCGTGCTCCAAGGTAGATAAACGGTGGGCAATCATGATTGTGGTGCGGTTTTGGAGAATCTCCGGCATGGCCCGACGGATGAGCATCTCAGAGTGCGGGTCGACACTTGACGTGGCCTCATCGAGGATCAGAATCGGCGAGTCGATGAGGGCGGCCCGGGCCAGCGCGATCAACTGCCGCTGTCCACCCGACAAACGCGTGCCTCCCTCGCCCACGCCGGTATCGAATCCCTCCGGCATTTCACGGATGAAGTGATCGGCCCGGACCCGAGCGGCAGCTGCCTCTACCGCACTGTCATCTGCCTGCCGGTCTGCAAAACGTATGTTTTCCCTTATGGTGGTGTCGAAGAGAAAGACTGACTGGGGAACGACGGCCATGCAGCGGCGAAGATCGGCGGTACATATGCTTCGCAGGTCCACCCCATCAACAAGAATACTACCGCAGTCCGGATCATAGAAACGGGTTAACAGGTTTACCACAGTCGATTTTCCGGCCCCGGTGGGTCCAACCAAAGCGAAATTTTCACCCGGCGCGATAAGCAGATCGAGGTCGCGCAGAACCGGTTCGTCCTCATATGCGAATGATACGTTTTCAAAAGCAACCTCACCGCGGAACCCCTCCTGAGGTCGCTGTGGTTTCACTGGTTCCTCGACATCTGGCGATTCCGAGAGGATCTCCATGGTGCGGTTCAGGGAGGCACCCGCGCTTTGCAGGGTGTTGTAGATCTGGCTGATCTCCGCCAGCGGGGCGAAGAACCGGCGGACGTAGCTGAGAAAGGCCATCACTACACCTAGAGTCATGGTACCGGTCACGACACTCCAACCCCCGTACCACAGTACCAGGGCCTCTCCCACCACCCTGCTCAGGGTCATGGTGGGAAAAAGCAGGGCGAACAGCATGGCTGCCTGCAGGTTCGCACGGAGATTGTCCATGCTCAGCCTGTTGAAGGAACCGCTCTTGGCTTCTTCCCGGTTAAGCGCCTGTACCACACGCATCCCTGCTATGCTTTCCTCGACGTCCACGTTCAGGTCGGCCAATTTTTCCCTCACCTCGGTGTAGGCACGGCGCATGCGCCTGCCCAACTGATGCATGACTAGGGCAATTGGCGGCAGGACCAGGAAGGTGACGAGTGCCAGCCGAGCGTCAAGCAGTATAAGAACAGCTGCAATGCCGACGAGCGTGAGCACGTCGTTCAGCAGATGAACGAAGCCGGAAGTTACCAGCTCGGATACGGCCTCGAGGTCGTTGGTGATGCGTGATACGAGGTCACCGGTACGGCGCCGATGAAAGAACTTGAGGGACATGTCCTGCATGTGATTGTAAAGCTGCACACGGAGATCACCTATCACCCGCTGGGCTACCCAGCTGGAAAGGTAGGCCTGCCAGTACGACGAGAACCAGAAGATGGCATAGCTCAACAACATGGCCAGCGATACCCAGGTCAAACCCCGGAGATTCCCGGTAAGTATGTGTTCGTCTATGGCCACCTTGGCGAGATAGGGGCCTGCGAGGCTCATCAGAGTCACCGATAGCATGGCCGTAAGGGCCAGAATGAGGGTCTTGAGGTTGCGTCGCACGTGCCCCCATACCAGCTCCACGGCCCGGCGATCAAGGTGCGAAAGCGCGAAGTCTTCTTCTTGGCCGGAGGTCATCCGGCGTCCGAAACCGCCCCTCATTACGCATCTCCCCTCTCATTGTCGGTGGTGAGATTTTCTCTTGACAGTGAGGACTGCAGTTTGGCATAAAGACCCCCGGCCGCCAGCAGCCGGGTGTGCGTGCCCCTTTCCCGGATTTCCCCCTGGTCCAAAACCACAATCTGGTCGGCCTTCTGGACTGTCCACAACCGGTGGGCAATCACAAATGTGGTGCGTTCTCTCATCACCGCGGCTAGTGCGCGCTGCACGAGCTCCTCCGTCCGCGTGTCCACGCTGGAGGTGGGTTCATCGAGAATCAGAATGGCCGGGTCTGTCAGGAGCACGCGGGCCAGTGCCAGCCGCTGCTTTTGCCCGCCTGAAAGGGTCACTCCTCTCTCGCCTACCGGGGTTTCGTATCCCACGGGAAGGCTAACGATGAAGTCATGGATCTGGGCGAGACGGGCACAGCGGATGATTTCTTTCATGGAGGCGTCGGGACGACCATACGATATGTTTTCTCTTATGGAGGTGGCAAACAGGAACGGTTCCTGCAGTACTATTCCCACCTGTTGTCTGAGACTGTCAATCCTGACGCGCGAGATATCGTGGCCGTCTATGTAAATTGACCCGCGATTGACGTCGTAGAAGCGGGGGAGCAGGTGGACCAGGGTACTTTTGCCCGCGCCCGTGGGCCCGACTATGGCCACGGTTTGTCCCGGTTCTACCAGCAGATCTATGTCCCGCAGAGCCCTGTTGAGGCCGTCGTATGAGAAGGAAACATCCTGGAATTGTACCTTTCCCCTCGGTTTCGGCAGATTGTGGGCGTCCGGGGCATCCTGGACTTCCGGCTCGGTATCGAGAATATCAAAGATCCGGCGGGCGGATGCTACAGCCTGGGACCCGAAGCCGATCATCATTCCCGTCTGTCGGATTGGGCGCATCAGCATCCCCGCATAACCCACAAACCCAACCACCACGCCGATGGAGATCTCTCCGGTTACTGTCAAGTAACCGCCGTACCACACCGCGGCCACAGTTATGCAACCGAGGAGGAAGTGCACGTACGGCATCCAGAAGGCCGAGACTTTCGCTGCCTCCACATTGGCAGCAACGTAATCCTCACTGTGCCGGGCAAATTCTCTCTTTTTGTCTGCTTCCCGCCCGAACAGCTTGATGATTTCTATACCGATGAGGTCCTCTCTCAGGACGGCAGTGAGATCGGCTAGCTTACGCCTGACCCAACCGAACGCGGGGCGAACTCTTCCCCCGTAAGCTGCCATAGCATGTACCATGAGCGGCAGGAATAACAAGTACAGAAGACCGAGCCGGAGATCCCAGTATGCCACCACTGCTGCAACACCGGCGATAGTGAACAGATTGGCAATGATGAAAGCGAATGCATTGCCAACGAACCTCTTGAGGGAATCTGCATCTGCGGTAACTCGCGACATCAAATCACCTGTGCGGGACTGGTCATAAAACGAAAACGACAGGCGCGTCAGGTGACGGTATACATCGCTTCGAATATTGTGGATAACCCCCTGGGCCAGATACTCACTGGCGTATCTCTTCGCGAAATCCGCAGCTCCCTTGAGCACTGCGGAGGTGATCATAAGCAGGGCAATCAGGGATAGCTGATCGGGCCGTTCCCCCACCACGTAATTGTCTATAGCAAACTGCAGAAGCCAGGGCGGCGCCAGTCCAAGAGCAGTGGACAGGATCACCGTAAGAATACAGGCCAGGATCAGGTGGGGGTGCGAGCGAATGTAATCTAACAGCCTGCGCAGGGTTGCCCGGGTCTTCGGATCAGTACCGCTGCCTCGTTGTCCCGATTTCACCAACCACACCTCCGGCGGATCCTACGTGCTTCTAGCGGCAGGCATGATGCCGATGCTTCATGCCGGCACCATGCCTGCCTGGAAAAGGCCTCACTCTTCTCCAGTACAGTCGGTTTCTGATTCATCAGATTCATCCGGCTTCTCGCAGCAGCAGGTGTGCTCTTGATGTTTATCACAGCATTCATCATGGTGTTCACTGTCTTTGCAGCAGGTGTGCTCTTGATGTTTATCACAGCATTCATCATGGTGTTCACTAGCTTTGCAGCAGCTGTGATGTTTCGAGGTTTCCTTGCAGCAGCAGTGGTGTTTTCCGTCATCGCACTCACATTCGCAATGGCAGTGACAGTGACAGCGGCAATGACAGCTCCTATGGTGATAGTGCCGGTGACAACTGCAGTGACAGCTCTGCTGCATACAGTGACAATGGTGCTGATGGTAGGAGTAGCTGTGACAGCCGCAGTGCATGTTTGGCGGTCCCCAGGGTTGTGCGGGCGGGTGACCGCAATATGCGCCTGAATGCGGGTACTGTTGGGGTGTGCAGCAGCAACCCCGCGGTCGATTCATGCCTGAATACATGGGTCCTCGGCATCCGTACATTCCGGCATCGCTCCTTTCTCCTGTGCTCCATCTATATGACACAAACATATAGCAGTTGTAATCTTATACCCGCAAAATCTTCCTGTCAACTGTTTGGTCCTTTCCGCTCTGGACCGAATGCTATGGGCTGGTCCATTGGTAAAGAGGAACAGAGCTGCTGATCATTCATCTCAATATGGCAGGCTCAGTGCCAGTGCTCGGCTGAGTGCACGGGCCGATTCGGCTCTGGTAGCTCTGGCCCACGGTCGAAAGGCCCCTTTGGCTTCCGGGTATCCTGACACCACATCCAGGGCAGCAAGGGCACCGACTGCACCCCGGCCCCATGCGGGGATCTTTTCTGCGTCGGGGAAGGGGAGATGATCTGGAGCCGGATCCAGCTTCATAGCCTGAGCCAACAGGATCGCCAGTTGCACCCGGGTCAGGGGTTCTTGCGGTCGGAATGTACCGTCGGCGAAGCCGGCCATCAGTCCTGACATAATTGCTGCCTCCACGTAAGGCGCGGCCCATTCGGAGACATGAGGTGCGTCTCTGATGAGGTAGGCCAGTCGACCTGAGAGTCCGGGCGGTCCATGTCCGGTGATCATGTAAGGATCAGTTCTTTCCGACAGTTCACCTCTCATGTCGACCATGGGAGATCCGTGTGGCTGGTATCTCACATCCAATCCGGCGGTCTTGACCAGCATACGCGCGAACTCCTCCCGGGATATCCCTTTCTCCGGTTGAAATGTCCCGTCTGGGTAGCCCTCCACCGCACCGGCGGCCATCAGATGCAGAATATCCGACTCTGCCCAGTGCTGCTGAACATCTTTGGGCCGGTCCGTGCTCAGTATTGCCAGCACCTCAGGTCTGTGCACTTCGGTGCAGAGGAAGCTGTCGCTGATATTGGCTATCGAGGGCATGGGTACCCAGGCTTTCAGACCGGGAGAGTATCGGTGTATGAGCAGGTCGTGGGCGTGACAGTTGTCCGTCTCCGGGAGTAAGCGGACTGCCAGCGGTGTCTCGAATTCTGTGACCGGTCTCTGCAGTGAGTCGTCCGGGTCAAAGCCCGTCAGCACAAATACGGACCGGGAATCGGTCATCTCTTGCTCCTCGAGCATGACCTGGCGGACGTGAAACTGAGTAGGTTTAGAGACGGCGCCAGGGGGAACGGCAATTTCTGCCCCCGGAATAACCAGTGTTCCGGTATCGCCGGGGGAGATGATCCTCGCAGCTGATGCAATCACATCTGCGATGGGAATAAACGGGAATCTCGGCTTGCTCAGAGGTTCGTTACCCATCCCCTCATCATGCGCCAGCTGCAGGTGTTCCGAAGGGGGAATGAGGGAGTCCCGGCCCGCTGCATATGTCATACCCACCGGCGCATGAGCGGCGGCTGCCACCAGGGCAATCATCAGGGCGAGGGAACCAGCTACGATATGGGGACAGACCAGCTTCACTATAACCACCTCAGATATCATGTGTCCCTGCGGAGGTCATCTCCCCACCTCGCAAAATACAGGATGGAGAGGGCATAATCGACAGGAACGTACCGGCTATACAGGTGTCTGAGACACGTTGGAGTGGCGGTAACAAGCACTGCAATGCCTGAGATGATGCCGGCTCGGGGAAAGCCCCGGGCATATCCTTCCTCTCAATGCTCAAATTCTGGGCGGGTGCTTTTCTTTCCTGCCGCGTAGTTTGCAGACAGTGCTGTAAAATCAAACTTGCGAAAGCATCGGGGGATGCCATACGAGCAGGCAATGCGGTACGATGATAGATGATTACAGTCACTGTCCCGACTGCCAGGTGCCAGCTCCTTCGAACTGCCCGGGGCGACTCTGCTTTCCCTTGGTGCGTGGCAGTCCCCCGGGTGAGTGCCACATGCGGGTGGACCGGATGGTGAAAAGTCTTGCTGATAGACAGGTGTAGGAGATAAAGAGGTACTGTAACCGGAGTGGCTAACATTTGCGAGGGAGGAGCATCAAGTATGAACAGGCTGGAAAGAGCGTTGATGCATGCACTTTTTGTGCACCTGCACCACAATATAGACCGGGTGATTGATTTTGGGGTCTTTGCCGATCTGAATGATAAGGTCGAGGAGACGTGGCCAGGCAGTATCCTTGTCGGTCCGGATGCCAATGACGACGCCGCGGTCTTCCGTATCCCCGGCGACGAAGGTCTGGTCGGAGCGAAGATGGAGAGTCACTGCTCACCCTGCGTGCCCCGCCCGTACGATGGCGCGGCGACCGGGGCAGGGGGTGCTATGCGGGATCTGGTAGCTATGGGAGCGCGCCCACTGTTTCTGATGGACTTCATCGGTACCCTTCCCCTGGAGGAAGAGATTATCGTTGGACCATGTGGCTTTGACGGCGACTGCACCTGCGGCGAGTGCGAGATCATGACCAGTGGCGAACGGGTGAATCTGCTCGTAGAGGGAATCCGTGATATGTGCGAGACTATGGACGTGTTTGTTGTGGGCGGCGGTCTCTCCACCTCGTTCCGCGACATTGTGCCTGCGGTTGTGGTGGCGGTGATCGGACGGCTGGTTACCGATGAGCCTCTCACTAAACCGGCTAAGAAGGCAGGCGACCGTATAGTAATCGTCGGGGAGACGGGCAACGACGGAAATGACACTCTCTACCGCGCAGGACTGGTGGACGTGATGCGTCCTGCCCACGCCCTGTTTGATGAGGAGAGAACCACGATGGAGGCCGCGCTGGCCGTCATGAAAACCGGCGCTGTCCATGCCTGCTCCGACCTGGGAGCTGCCGGTATCGGTGCTGCGGTGAGCGAATCGGCCCGCTTTGGTGGTTTCGGTGCACGGGTAGATCTGACTCGAGCACCGGTCAGAAAACCTGACCTGACTCCTGAAGAAATTCTGATATGCGAGACGCAGGGCCGTATGCTCTTCCAGGTTGCCCCGGAGGATGTCGATGAGGTGCTCGCTGCGGCGAGGTCCGAGGGTGCCGCAGCGGAGGTCTTCGGCGAGATAACGCATGAGGACGAGACGGCTTTCCTGTATGGGGACGAGGTCGTCGCCCGCATTCCGAATGATCCAGATCCCGAGATCATCGAAGAACTGCAGTGATCGACTGATACTGTGCGCTGGACGCCGCCAGAACCGTCCGTCCAGGAGAAAAAGTCCAACTTGGAAACAGGTGCGTGCCGGAGCTATCAATGACCTGCTGGGGTCGGTACGACAAACCAGTTAATCCTTGATGTCTGGAGGGATGGTGTAATGTACAGGGGGGATAAGATTTGCACCGAGGACCGGAGTCAGTTCTATCGAATGCTGACCGAGCAGCTCGAGGGTCTTCTGGTTGGGGAGGCGGATTGGATAGCTAACCTGGCGAATGCTGCCGGCCTGCTCTACTATCAGCTGGAGGATGTGAACTGGGTCGGCTTTTACCTGCACCGTGACGGTGAGCTGGTGTTGGGCCCATTTCAGGGTAAGCCGGCCTGCACCAGAATTGCCTTCGGCGATGGGGTGTGCGGAACGGCGGCTGAGCGGGGAGAGAGTCTGGTAGTGCAGGATGTACATGAGTT
>PWGR01000100.1 GCA_003554565.1 Clostridia bacterium | reverse complement strand
TGCCGGTTTTTGGCTGACATAGGGATTGCCATGCAGGAGCAATACATTTGCCCGCAGACCTGGATTTTTGAAAATGGGGGTGCCGCATGAGCCGCGAGAAGATCCTCTGTACAGCAGTTGAGCTGGAACAACGAGGTCACCAGTATTACTCAGAGCACGCAGAAAAAACTGACAATCCACTGGCCAGGAGGGTATTGAAGACTCTTGCCGCTCAGGAGCTCGAACACATCGCGGTGATTGAGCTTCTGGCAGACGGTGACGTTCAGAGGGCAGAGAGGGAAATATCCGAGAGAGGTAAAGATGTACAATCCGAGGCGCGCAAGGTCTTCGGGTGTTTTGAACGGGATCACATAGCGGGCTGGGAGCTGGAGGACAGGACAGTTTACGAGCGGGCCCGCCAGTTGGAGATCATGTCTGTCCGTCTATACTCTGAGCTGGCGGATGAGGCTGAGGATGAACGCGAGCGTGAGCTGCTGCTCGAGCTGGTGGAAGAAGAACGGGGCCACATTGAGTCCCTGGACAACGTCCAGTACTACCTTCAAAATACTGAGGATTGGCTGGCCATGGATGAGAGCCGGCGTTGGAATTGGATGGTGTAGGCAGGACCGGCGCCCGGAGCATTATTTGCCTCACCTCCCTCTGCTGCACGTTTTTGGTTTTACTGATCTTGACCATTGACGCATGTAGGATCATTCGGTTAAATGTGGATATAGAGAGAAGGGATTCATGGCGTAGAGGAAAGGATCTCTGCACTGAGAGCCGCAGCATTCGGATAGTTTAATAGGTGGAATGTTCAATGCTGATGTGAGCAGTCGCCGCAGCATCTCAGGGAGGGAAACCAATGGCTCTGGACACGAAGGCGCGACTGACGCAGCGGCTCGCCAGAATGGGATTCAAGCAGGTTATCCGGATGATGCGAAACAATCCGGAGGAAAATCTGGACCGCTTGCTGTCTATTGCACGCAATTTTGCCCGCGATCCCGGTCACCAGGAAGCCATCGAGGTATTTTCCGAGCGGGTCCGCGGTGATGACAATGCGATGCGAAAGATCAAGATGCTGTTCAAAGACCCGCACATTGCCGAGAAGGTTTTCGTCAATTTCGTACTGAACTCTACGCTGTTGACTGCTCCCAGAAGGAAGCGCAATACGGAGAAAGGCCTGCGATCGCCCACCACTCTGCAGATTGATCCCACCTCTGCCTGCAATCTCCGCTGCCCCGGCTGCTGGGCGGGAGAATATGAGCAGAGTGATAGAATCGAATCCGACCGTTTTGCCCGCCTTCTGGAGGAAATGAAAGAAATGGATATGTATTTCGTTGTCCTGTCCGGTGGTGAACCGTTCCTGTATCCGTACCTTCTGGACCTGGTGAATGAGCACGATGACATGTATTTTATGGCCTACACAAACGGTACCCGCATTGATGAGGCTATGGCCGACTCCCTGGCAGAGGCAGGCAATATCACGCCTGCATTCAGTCTTGAGGGGCGTAGAGAAGCCACCGATGCCCGGCGCGGTGAGGGCGTTTTTGATAAGGTCATGGAAGCCATGGACCGTTGTGCCGAGCGAGGAGTGCCCTTCGGGGCTTCACTGACTGCCACCAGGGAGAATGTGAAGGAGATATATTCCGACGAGTTTATATCTCTGCTTGATGATAAGGGTGTCTCCTACATGTGGGTATTTCATTATATCCCCATTGGCCGGGAACCCGACCTGGATATGATGATCACGCCTGAGCAGCGTCTGTGGATGGTCCATCGCACCGATGAACTCCGTAAGACCTATCCAATCGCCATTGTGGATTTCTGGAACGATGGGCATCTCATTGATGGTTGCATAGCCGGAGGGCGGGTATATGCACACGTAACTGCAGCGGGAGATGTGGAACCCTGTGGCTTTGTTCATTACTCGCTCGACAATATCAATGATGTCTCCCTGAAGGATGCTCTCAACAGCCCGCTGTTTATGGGGTTCGCGGAGCGCCAGCCGTTCAGCGACAACCTGCTTGCGCCCTGCCCGTTCATAGATAATCCCGGGGCCCTCCGTGAGATCGTCGAAGAGTCGGGTGCGTCAGAAACGCATTCAGGTGCGGGGGATTCGCTGCAAGGAAGTGCTGCGGAACACTTGGACCAACACTCGGAGACATGGCACAACCTCTCGCGACCCAAATCGGAGGAGAAGGCCCGGAATTTCCGGCGTGCACGAGAACGTCGGGGCATTGCCGAATGAAGGGCCAGAATCATCTGTGACAGTCAAGGGGTCGGCCGTCGACGAAGCCAGGCGGCCGACCCCGTGTCGTTGTTTTTTCGTCGTGATTGCCTTTTCAGCCCCGGTCCGGCTGTTTGCCTGGATAAAGAGATATCTTGCCTGGTGGTCAATTGCTTCGTCACCGATGAAGTGCGGGATATGTCACAGGTTCGTCCTCAGAATCCCAGCGGCATTCGCACCTCCACCCCGCCCGGACAGGTCATAGAGCATCCTCAGCAAATAGGAAGTCATCTGGGCGTCGGCACTGTGCGCTGTAGTGCGATCACATCCAGCCGGGTCACACTTGGGTCTTCTGCATGAACAACCTGTACATCAGAGCGTTGAGGGCGAAAGCGTAGAATAGTCCGATGAAATAGTACTGTTGATAGTCGAGATAGAGTGTCCCCTCCCCGCGTATTACACTGCTTATTGCCTTTGCAGGCCAGAACCCGGGGGCAGGTGAGAACAGGAGCTCTGTGCGATCGATAAAGAACAGGGCCAGGATGGGGAATATGAGAATGATGCCGGTCCCCTTCATTACCGCGAAGCCCTCGATTTTATTCTTTGCCAGGGCGTTAATGAGAAGACCAGACAGGGGGGCGCCCAAAGACGCGAGGAACGAGATGGAGAAGATTTTCCCGGGCGGCATGTCCCCGATGTCAGAGAACCAGATAACGTAGACACAGGCCAAAAGAGACAGGGTCAGCACCATTATCAGCCGGAAGGAAAGGAAGCGGTGGATGCCCATGGGGGTTACCTGAATTGAACTGAGTATGCTGTCATCCCGATCGTCCAGAATAGAAAATCCTGTGATTGCGCCAAAGACATGGGGTGTCATGAGGGTCAGTATCACAATGATCATATCGGCGTAGTGTTCCAGTTGAAAACCCGCAGATTCGGCCGCCCACGGGAGGATGAATCGGCCTATGATTCCGAAGATCACCGGGTACATGAGCATGAACCGCATAATCGGATCTCGCAGCCACTTTTTGAACTCGCTGGTCAAAAAATGTGCGTACATATCATTGACCGCCCTCTCCTGCTGCAAATTCGTCGAATTTCCTCAGAGCTATTCGCAGGAGGAATCCACAACCGATCAGCAGGTATGCGGCAGAGAACCATATTTCCCATGCCTCAAGGAGGCCTGTGGATGCGGTTATAAGAGTCATGGACGCCCTGGTTGGTACGACATAAAGCAGGTTGCGCACCAGCTCGCTCTGAAATACTCCGACCTCAGCGAGCATAACCGGAAGCATGAATACAAAGACATATTTCATCATGTTCATGAGCAGGTGGGTGAAGCTGTCCGAATAGTAGGTGAGCAATAGACCGAGGAGTGAATGAAAGACGGCCACCAGGGCTACCGCGGCCAGAAGGGGTAAGAAGTCCAGATGAATCTCCCGCAGGAAGTGTGCGTACAGGTACAGAATCAACATCGTTTGGATGTTCAGGGCGCAGTTGGCGGAGATCTTAGCCAGCAGGTATTCCAGGTGAGTAATCGGTGTAACCAGGAGGCTGCGCAGCGATCCTTCATCCCGCTCGAAATAGAGCGTAACTCCTACCCAAAGGATAGACATGGTGGTCGCGTCTATGAAGAGGAGTATCGCGAACATCATGCTGACATCCTGAATCTCGGTGAAGTGCAGTGCAGTGATCCACAGTACAATGACGATGACACTGGCCGCCAGGATGCTGTACTTGACCATTCGCTGCATTTCTCCCACGAATAGGTGCAGGAAGTGATCCATCATGTCTCCGCCCCTGTCACTTTGATGAATATGTCGTCCAAGGTGGTCTCCTTGCTGTGCATCGTCACTACGGTGTGATTGCGGGCTATATCGAAGAACTCCTCCTCCTCGCTGAGGCGGTCAAGATCGAAGGAGGCCTGGGCCATCTCGCCATTGTCCAGATACTCTATATCGACTCTGCGCAGCCCGTGCTTCAGCTTGAGGTTCTTCGGGCTGTCCACCTCAGCGATTTTACCCCTGGCCATGAAGGCTACCCTGTCGCACAGCTCCTCGACGTCGTTCATCAAGTGAGTGGTGAGCAGGACAGTACCGCCCCCTTCCCTGAACTCGCAAATCATGTCCTTGATTATCCGCGCGTTGCTGGGGTCGAGGCCTATGGTGGGCTCATCCAGAAATAGGATCCTGGGATCGTTAAGCAGGGCCCGTGCAAAGTTCAGCCGGACCTTCATCCCCTTGGAGAACTCGCCAACCTTTTTGTCGCGATCCTGGTACAGTCCGAGTCGAACCAAGAGATCGTCTGTGTCGACAGTGTTCTCGTACAGATTGGAGAAGAAGGTCAGGTTTTCAGCTGCGGTCAGCTTGGAGAAGTGAACCGGCACTTCGAAGCCCACGCCTACCTCCTGGTAGAAGTTCCGCCCGTAAGACTTGAGGTCCTTTCCGCGATACAGCACCTGCCCTCCATACTGCCCGAGCATTTTGACCATGATTTTTTGCGTGGTGGTTTTTCCAACTCCACTGGGGCCAAGGAGACCGAAGATTTCCCCATCTTCAATCTCGAAATCCAACCCCCGGATTGTATTCTCTTCGGTTCCCGGGTAACGGAATGTGAGATCCCAGATTGTGAACATATCATCCTCCCGCCTCTTGATTGCGCAGCTGTCCGCCCCCGCATTCATCATCGTGGATCAGACCCTGCTCGATGATATACAGTACGCTGTTGACCAAACTGAGATATTCACTGCTTTCGTGTATGAGCTCTTCCGCACTGTGTGGGCCCTCCAGGTAGTGATCCACAACGTCCACATTGAGACTGTGCAGCACAAAAGCTGCTGTTTCTGCATCCACGGCCGGATCTATCTCACCGGCCTCCTGACCACTGATCAGCATGTCCTGCAGAAACTGCATGGATGACTCCTCAAATCCGGCAATCAACCGTCTGCGGAAGCTTCTGTCCTCACGGAAAAAACGTATGCCGAGGGAGGCTAACTTCGGGTGGTCGCGCGCAAATTGCAATCCTGCCGAGTACAGTGACCTGATCTGGTTCATGGCCCCCTTCTTCTCGGATACGACTTCCTGCATGTAAAGCCGCTTCTTCTTACCAATGATCTCAAACAGATGCAGATAAAGATCCTCCAGGTCTTCGAAGTACTGGTAGAAGCTGCCCCGCGGGATATCCGCTGCTTCGACAATGCTCGCAACGCTGGCGTTGTGAAATGGCTTGGCCGCGAACTCGGCCAGGGCGGCATCCATCACCCGTTTCTGCTTACCCTGCGGTAGATTAAAAAAAGTCTGTGTTGGCAACACTTCTTCCCCTTTCCGCAGTGGAGTGCATCAAGATCTCAAGATCGAGGTGACACCAGTGTCATATCAGTGTGAATGTATGATATGACAGCAGTGTCGCTTCTGTCAATCTCTTTCTCGTAAGGCACAGCAGCACCGAGACCTGTCTCCTGCGATAAGGAGCGCCCAGCCCCCTGCTCGTCAGATAGTTAAGGACATTAGGGGCGGGAGATAGGACAGATGCTCGCCCTTTGCCCGTTGCCTGAAGGAGGATCAGGTCCGAGAAGCCACGTGTTGCCTGGGTTAGGGATCTAAGTCTTGAGGTCCGGGACGACGGGGCGCCACCGTCCCGGACGGTGAGGTTGCTAGATCGTGATGGTTTGGTCTGCCAGATTCTTGCTGCATTTTGTCAATACTTCCGGAGCCTCCGTACCCACAATCACCGTGTCATCGTGCCTGAAGCCGCCCACTCCGTACAGGTAGATGCCTGGTTCTGCAGACCACACTTCACCCGCCATGAGTGGACGGTGGTTGAATGCGACGTCATCCGGCCACTCGTGCCCGGCAATTCCGATGCCATGTCCGGTCCGGTGGTTTATGTGTTCTCCGAAGCCTCTGTCTTCGATTACCGTCTGTGCTGCAGCATCTATCGAGGATACTGGGTTGCCGGCCACCATTTGCTCTGCAGCCGCCTCAGTGGCGGCCTCGGCGGCAGTGAACGCGTCAGCCTGCAGCTCTGAGGGCTCGCCGACCATCCAGGTGCGCTCGTTTTCAACCACGTAACCGTTGAGGCGAACGATTATGATGTTGACGATACCGTGCCCGGCCTCAATAGTCATGTCCGATCCGGCGCCCGTGCCGTGCGGGGAGGCCGAGGCTGGTCCGGTGAGGCTGAACACCCGGCATTCCACGCGGCATTCGGGAAACATCTCCGCACCCTTGACGATCATCTCATTGAGCGTCCGCGCGTCGACTGATGGCATGAGTTCGCCTGGTCTTACCAGGTTGCGAAAGACCTCCTGCCCAAAATCGCTGAGAGCCGCACCTTCGCGGATGAAGGCCAGCTCGAGCTCGTCCTTTACTGTTCGCATCCTTATCATGAGCTCGGATTCTACCTTCAGCTGGATCCTGCTCAACACCTCGCGAACGGGCGCAATGGGTTCGTGTGGTGAGTCGCATGCCAGCATACCTCGATCTATACCACGTTCTTTGAGTTTTGCCGCGAGAAGCTCCGTCCACTGTGGTCGTGTGTAGGTGCGATGGGTCGAGGACGGGTGCTCGCGCCAGAAGTACACATCGCTTATCGCCAGTGAGCCGCGCTCGTGGGCCATTCTCACGTGATTGGTGGAAAGCTCATTCATAATTATGAAGGGTTTTCCCTGCAGCGGGATTACCAGGGCGACCGGTCTTTCCCAGGGCGCCACGTCAAGGAAGAAACCGGACATATAGTAGAAGTTGTCAGGATTCATAACGACATACGCGCGGTAATCCTCGTGCTCCAGGAATCTTCGTACCCTCTCGTGACGCTCCCGGAAGGTATCCGGTGGAAGAAATCTAACCGTCATTGCGGTGGACCTCCTGTCCGTTATATGGTGCACAGCTGTGATATGCGTACACGATTTCGACATTCCGCTGCCGCTTCCTGCCGAGTATCTGGTTGATGGTCCTCCGGTGGCGACGATTGGTTTGCGACCTGTTGACCCGATGAGGCACCGGTTACCTCCGCCGTGATGTAACCGAGAGATCCCGCGGCTCCGACGCGCCTGTGGGTGTACGGGAGTAAGCGTGAACGACGGTGAGCTGTTGACCGAGGCGTTGCGCCGGGAAGTTGGTGAGGAAACTGGCCTCACCGTCTGTTCGGGAAAAAGCATGGCGCGATCTGTGAGTCTTTCTGAGGTAGGCAGCGAGGTCAATTCTACCGCTGCTCCCCGGGGACGTTTCGAAGACATAATTGCGGGCTTCACTGGAGGGAACCACCACCGTACGGTGCAGCCCATCCAAGGTTCTGCATCCCCGGGCGCTCAAGTCACCTTATTGTATGTGTTGTGTCTGAGGTCGTCCCATCAGGTATCGGGCCGATGGAGGACGAATAGCGCCGAATATCGCGTCTTCTCTAGGATTAACATGCGATGTCGGACGATGGTATAATAAAGACCAACGTTAGCCAATGGAAGGGGAGATAGGCGTGTCCAACAACGGTGATTTGTTTGTGGGCATGATGGTCGGTGGAGTAATGGGTTTTGTCGCTGGTTTGATGGTGGCACCTGAATCCGGGGAAGACACCCGGGACAGACTGCGGGAGCAGGCCCGCACCATGGCTGAGGAATTCAGAGAAGGCGCCGAGGAATTTACGGTCAAGCTCAAGGACGGTGCGGAAGAGGTCATGCGGCGCAGTCAGGAAAATCTGCCCGACCCAGACCAGCTGGACGGCAAGCTCGAGCAGCTCGAGCAGAAGCTGAGGCAGCTCGAGGAGCAGCTAGATAGTTCGTCATGACCGAGTACACGCTCCTCTACATAACTGCTGTCGCTACGGCCATAAATGCCCTCGCGTGGGTGTTCGTCTTGCTCTTTGGGTTACGCATCTATCGTGAGATGTGCAAACTGCGTGAGGAATTTGCCTCGGAGGTGAAGGAGGCGCTGGGTGAGGTCATACCTCTTCTCAGGGAAGTGCGCCTGACGGTCGGTGGAGTCCGTCACCTGACGGAGTCGGGTGGTAGGATTGCGGAGCAGGTAGCCTCAGCAATAGTGCTCCGTCGCATATCGCCTCAATGGCTTCCCAAGAAAGGTGCTCTCAAGATCGGGGTAAGCGCCGCACGAGAGGGCCTGAGTCTGCTGCGGCGATGGCTGCACAGCCGCCGTGAGATAACGGAGCCGCGCGAGCGAATCGAGGTTGACGTTACTGAGTGAGGTAAACGGCCGGGGTTAGGTCCTGGTCTCAGAAGGGTAATTTAGTGTCGGGGGGTCACAGTGCTTGAGCCACTGCTAGAGCGAATTCAGCACGATTCGCCCGAGGTAGTCAGGTTTGTGTACGGGCTGTATGAACGTTTCGCGGGGAGCAACTGCTTTCTCATGGCCGCCGCCATCGCATATTATGGGGTGTTCTCGCTGTTTCCACTTCTTCTGGTTTCGGTGGCCGTGGTGGGATTCATATTGCCCGCCTCTCAGGTGCACCAACAGGTTGAGGATCTGGTGCGATTGTATGTTCCTGGGTCGGCCGAGTTTCTGACCGAAAATCTGCGCGATCTCGTTCGTGTTCGAGGTCAGGTTGGCATAGTGGGAGTTGTAGCACTGCTGTGGGTGAGCTCTGCGGTGTTCAATGCCATCACGCGAACTATGAATGAGATCTGGGGAACAATGCACGCAAATCCCTTCTGGCGTACCCGCCTGGTCGGCATACTGATGGTGCTTCTGCTGGGAGCATTGATCGTGCTTTCCCTGGGCATGACTACCGCTTACCAGGTGGTTCAAACGTATGAGAGTGAAATGATGCAAAGATGGGGAGTGCATCCCTTGATTGACGCCATCCCCTGGCAGATGGCGGGACGTGTTCTCCCCATAGTCATTACTTTCACTGTATTCACCGTCATATACCGGTTCTTCCCTGCGGAGCACCTGAGATTTGGCGACGTGTGGCTTGGAGCCGCAGTGGCCACACTCGCCTTCGAATTCGCTAAAGCGGCTTTCGGGGCATATCTGCGCTCCGCGGCTCATTTTCAGCTCATTCACGGATCCCTGACAACGTTGATATTTCTGCTTCTCTGGATATATATTGGGACCATTATTCTCCTGTTTGGAGCCGTGTTCAACGTCCATCTGCGCCATTGGAGAAGTGAGAGGCGGTGAGTGGGTGCCAGAAAGAGACAGCAGCTGCAAAGTCAAAGAAGAAATAGAGCAACTGAGGGAAGAAATTGAATATAACAATTATCACTACTACGTGCAGGATTCTCCGCAGATTTCAGATGCCGAATATGACAGGCTGCTGTGTCGTCTGGAGAAATTGGAAGCCGACCACCCGGAGCTGATCACCCCTGATTCTCCCACGCAGCGCGTGTCAGGCGAGGTGGATGAGACGTTCGAACCCGTGGAGCACTCGCCGCCGATGTTGAGCCTGCGGGCCATTTACCAGGAAGCGGAAGCATATGAGTTTGACCAGGTATGCCGCGAGGGACTGGGCGTCGGACAGGTTGACTACGTGGTAGAGCCCAAATTCGATGGACTGGCGGTAAGTTTGTTGTACGAGGGGCGACAGTTCACCCGGGCGGCCACCCGGGGCGATGGTTACACCGGGGAAGACGTGACGGCAAACGTTCGCACAATTCCCTCTCTTCCC
This sequence comes from Clostridia bacterium, assembly GCA_003554565.1. GTDB lineage: Bacteria > Bacillota > Sulfobacillia > SLMV01 > SLMV01 > PWGR01. The sequence continues at coordinate 18,814 of PWGR01000100.1, read as the reverse complement.
CTCAGGCTGCCTGACGGGGCACCCGAGGATCTGGTTGTCCGTGGCGAGGGGTACATGCTGACGGATGACTTCCGGCGTCTCAATGATGAGCGGGAGAGGTGCGGTGAACGCTTGTTTGCCAATCCCCGCAACGCTGCGGCGGGCTCTCTGCGCCAGCTGGACTCTTCTGTGACAGCGGCAAGGAAGCTGCAGATAATTCTGTATCACATAGCCCATGCCCCGGGCGTGCAGCCGGAGCGACAGTGGTACGTCATACGAGACATCCTGCCGAGCTGGCGACTGCGTTCACCTGCGAACTGGGCTGAACTCTGTACCGGGGCAGGGGAGGTTGTCCAATATCACCGCCGGCTGATGGCGCAGCGGGATGATCTGCCCTACGAAATAGACGGGATTGTCGTGAAGGTTGACCGCCTGGACTGGCAGCGCAGACTGGGTACACGTACTCGCGATCCCCGGTGGGCGGCTGCCTTCAAATTCCCGGCCCGGGGTGCATTAAGTCGCGTACTGGATATCGATGTTCAGGTGGGGCGAACCGGAAAGCTAACCCCGGTTGCCTGGCTCGAGCCGGTGCAGATTGGTGGTGCTACAGTGCGGCGGGCCTCTCTGCATAACCAGAGCGAGATAAACCGAAAAGACGTCCGGGTGGGTGATCGAGTACTCGTGGAGCGTGCCGGAGACGTGATTCCCTATGTGGTGGAAGTTGTCCAGGATGAAAGGACAGGAGAGGAGAGGCCGTTCAGGATTCCTGATAACTGTCCCGTCTGCAACACGACGGCAGTATGGAGTGATGATGAAAAAACAGTCAGATGTCCCAACCTGTCGTGCCCGGCCCAGTTGAAAGAGAGAATTCGCTACTTCGCGTCCCGCGCCGGTATGGATATCGAGGGGATAGGGGAGCGGACTGCTGATCAACTGGTGGAGCGGGGATTGGTAGAGGATCTGGCTGATATCTATGCGCTGGACAAAGATGACTGGCTTCGGCTGGACAAGGTGGCCGATCGTACGGCAGAGAACCTTCTGGAAGCAGTGGAAAAATCAAAGGACGTACCCCTGCGGCGGTTTCTGGTCGCCCTGGGGATCCCGCTGGTGGGCGAGCACGTCGCCGAGCTTCTGAGCCGCAGGTACGGCAGTGTGCAGAAAATTATGCAGGCACATGAGGAAAGCCTTCTGGCTGTAAACGGCATAGGCCCCGAAGTGGCGAGCAGCATTGTGACCTTTTTCTCCAGCTCTGACAACCGCAGGGTTCTTTGCCGGCTGCTCGAGGTTGGAGTATCGCCGCGAGCAGACTTTTATGGCGCGGAGGGACCTCTTGAAAATGTGACTATGGTTCTTACGGGCCGCCTCGATCGATGGACCCGGGAGGAGGCGGCCGAGCTGGCGCGTGCACAGGGTGCCCGAGTAACGTCGGGTGTCTCCGGCAATACAGATTACCTGGTCGCTGGCGCCGGGGGCGGGAGCAAGCTGCGGAAAGCCGAATCACTGGGCGTTGAGATCATCGACGAGGAGACATTTGCCGAGATGCTGCAGCAGTGACGGACAATCAGCCTCATGTGTCGATGAATTTACTGCCTGGAGTTAGTATGTGAGCGGCTCAACGAGGCCTGACTAGATGCGCGTCTTCGGTGACGGATGAAACGTAGACTGGATTTTTTCAGCATACACCGATGGATGAATCGAATCTCTTACATCACCGGACAGCTGACGGCAGGAAGCAGATAACCTTCATCCCGGATGGCCAAAAAAACCACGCGGCGTACGCGCCTACCGCTTGACTTTATATCGCTGCTTCCCTCCCCGGCAGCCTAGCCGCTCTATGCGGCATGGGCGAGCAGATCTGTGACGGGAAGTCTGGACCCCGCTGTGTCTGTCTCCGGCGAGACTATTGCGCTCACTCATAACTATGCTGCAAATCTGATCCGCGCCGGCCCAATTCAGGTGGTTGCACCATGGTGTGCAAGGAGATGAGTGGCTTTTTGCCGATGACCGACCCTCGGCCTGCGGCAGCTGGCGCACATCACGGCCTTCAGGGGAGGCAAGCGGAGTACTTGCACTTGTTGGATCACAGTGAGAGATCCGATTGCCGCACTGAAATGCTGGTGTTATACGTTCACCTGCGGATGTGGCGGGTGGTCCTTTTGCCCGACATCGAGAATTGGGCATTAACCACATTTCCATGCATATAATTTCGCACTGAGACGGCATGTGCAGGGTGCAATCAGCTGCATTGAGAGGGTGCTGTGCCATGGTCTATCTTACCCTACGACTGCTGAACCAGAAAAGATGTAGCAGGGAAATGATCCACCTCGTGCAGGCGCACCGCTGTCACCTGGTGTATGAGGGCCCCCCGGTTGTGATCTGCTGTGCTGATCACGGTGAGGCAGCCGAGCTCGTCAGGGCTTTCGGGCGCTCCGGGTCCGCTTCCGTCAGCACCTTTGAGCTGAAGGATGATAGATCACCTGCTGCGGGATGAAATGCTATCTCTCTCATCTTCGCAGCGGAGTGGAGACGTCAGCTGGTTCCCCCGTACTCGCCAGCACTTTCCTCAGCTCATCCGCATTGTCGATAGGGGGAAGACAGCTGGATCCGCGACAGACATACGCCAGGGGTTCCCTTACCTGGCCGTCGTCTACATCGATTACTGCATGCCGGTCGCGAGCCTGCCCCGCTGCGTAAAGCATCTCTCTGTCGTGATGGTCAGGCAGAGACAGGCGGGCGTGAGGAGCGGGTGCCCTGAACTCCCAGTAGGCAGACAGCCACGCGCCTCCAGCGGGCCCGGCTGCAAAAGCTCGTTTGACGGTCTGGTTAAGTGTGGCCACCCCCTGCTGGTGCCAGCTCGGATCGTTTCTTATCACCCCGGCTTTTCTGCATAGAAGGGCGGCACGTGCATTTTCGTGAAGAGGTATCCGGATCCGACGCAGCATGCCTTCGCGGTCGGGAAAACGCCTCGGCACATCAGAGAATCCCCCCCGCTCCACTCCGAACTTGCTCCGCACCGCATCGGCCAGCTCCATGCCTCGCTCCAGATGACCCGGGTCTCCCGTGCTCCCGTGGGCGTCCAGATGTGCCAGGGCCAGCTCTGCGTAGTCACCCAACAGCCCGGGGACTCGCTCAGTTCCCTCCGGGGCGAAATGCAGTAGTCCTCCTTCCTCTCCATTCGAACATCCCTCCTCGGTCGACCGCAGGGCGCGGACGGCCAACTCGCGATAATCTGCATCCCCGACTATTCGGTGGGCCAGCAGGAGGGCGGAGACGATCCTGCCGTTGACGTCAGCGTACAGCGTTCGGTCCACCTGTGGTGCTTTGCGCTTTCGTCCCTCCCTGCTGCTGCGGTAGAATTGCTCGTCGGCGTCCTGGCTGCCCCCGAAGCCCCCATCGTTTCGCTGCATGCTATCGATAAGGTAGTGCAGAATATTCTCTGCCACTGCGGTCCAGGCGGGCTCCTGCAGAACCCTGCCTGCACGCAGGTACACTTCGGCCAGCTGGGCGTTATCCCCGGCGATTTTCTCGTAGTGTGGCTCGCGCCAGTCCTGTTGGGTCGAATAACGGAAGAAGCCGCCCCGCATTCGATCATGCAGTTGTCCTTCCATCATGGCATCGAGCGTGTCCGCCAGCATGGTCCGGTCTTCCTTGCCCATTTCCCCCTTCTCTTCATGGCTGCATAGGGCCGCCAGCAGCTCCGGGTAGGGAAACTTGGGAGCATAGCGGGGAGGATGCCCAAATCCCGACCACTCTGGGTCGTAGGAGTCGGCGATTGAGCGACAGAGATCATCCGCCATCTGATTTATGCTACCATCCATCTCCTCTTCCATCAGCTGCTGCCCGAGGAGAGGAAAGGAAGATCCGGTCCCGTCCGCGGTCTCAGCCCGGAGAAACTCCCGATCCTTATTGCGAATTTCCTGATTCTGCGTGGTGTGCAGCCTGGCTACTGCTTCTGCAATCTGACGCATTCTTTCGGGCGGGATGTAGGTACCTCCGGTGATCAGGCGCCCCGCCGGGGTGAGAAAGGCCGTTGTGGGCCACCCCCCCATGTTATATCGGCCGTCGATGTCGGGACGGCGGTCCCGGTTCACCCGTACGGCGATGAAGTGACGATTGATTGCCTCTATTACTTCATCATCAGAATACGTTGTTTCATCCATGACATGACACCAGTGACACCACACAGCAGAAATAGATAGCAGTACGGGGCGGTTTATTCGGCGCGCCCGGCGAAATGTATCGCGCTCCCATGGATGCCAATGAATCTCTTGTGCGCGGTTGGCATTTGGCGAAAAGGTGAAGATGTCCATTGTTGGCCTCCTCCACGGCAAAAGGGGTCATAGTCTTGTATGAAGCTGCCCGGAATGTTTTCGTGCTGGCTAACTTCAGGTTCCCGTATTCCGAACAGGCTGTGTGCGAATTATGGGTCTGCCGCTATTTTGTCCACAATCGGATTGATTAGTCCCCAGCATGCCCGTCGCGGTGGAGGAATGAGGAAAGGTGTGCAGAAGATAATCACAACCTGCTCGATTAGGAGGAAATGACATGAGGTTGCAAATTACAGCTGAGGAGTACGGCAATCGCCAGAAGAAGCTCAAGAAGATCATTTCGGAAGAGGGAAAAGAGGGATTCATCACCTTCTCCGCCCTGTCCATTTTCTATCTCACCGGTTTTCACTTTATATCTACAGAACGCCCGGCCTGTCTGGTCATTCCAGTGGAAGGCTCCTCTTTTCTTTTTGTGCCCCACCTGGAGATTGAACACGCCGGGACTGCTGAGGTGCTGGACGATGTTGTGACCTATCCCGAATATCCGGGAGAAAAGCACCCGATGGAGCACCTGGCGAATGCCCTGCGGGATCGAAATCTTGCTGCAGCCCAATTTCTGGCCGAGAGCCCGGCATACGGCAGTCCGATGGGATACCGGGGGCCGAAGCTGACGGAGATCCTGTCGGACCTGAAGATGACTGTCAATCCGACCATCATTGAGGATATGCGGGTCATCAAGTCCACCGCGGAGCTGGAGCTCATTCGCGAAAGCGCACGCTGGGGAAATCTCGCGCATGCGCTGCTGCAGGAGTACTGTGCCCCCGGTCGGACAGAGAACGAGGTATCCATGCGGGCAAGCTCTGAGGCCACCATGGCCATGATGAAGACGCTGGGCCCAGAATACGAGCCCAAGGGCAGGGTTGGGGCCATGGCGGGTTTTCGTGGGCAGATCGGCAAGAATTCCGCCCTGCCGCACGCGGTAAATATCAATGCGGTGATGTATAAAGGCGACAATCTCGTGACCGGTGCAGGTGCCGGTGTCGGGGGTTACAACAGCGAGCTGGAGAGGACCATGTTTGTAGGTGAGCCGTCCAGGGAGCAGCGTAGGTACTTCCAGTATATGATGGAGATGATGGAGGCCGCCTTTGAAGCAGTTCGACCCGGGATTGCATGCTCTGAGGTTGATGAGGCAGTACTCAGTATTTACGAAGAGTATGATATCATGGATACTTGGCGACATCACACCGGTCACGCACTGGGCATGCTTGGGCATGAGGCACCGTTCTTTGACTTGGGTGACGACACGATCCTGGAGCCAGGTATGGTATTCTCCGTCGAGCCGGGAATCTACGTGCCTGGGTTGGGTGGCTTCCGGCACTCGGACACAATCGTCGTGACTGAGGATGGAATGGACTTCATAACCTATTACCCCAGGAATATCGATGACATGATTATTGACGTTTAGCCCGGTCTATTTGGACTCGCGTTACTCAGAAGACGGGCGACTGCCTGCAGCGAAAGCTCCGGGTTGTCCACATATAGCGGTGTTTGATAAGCCGCCCGTGCTTGCGTGCGACAGTGTTCTTGTATGACGGGCGCACCTTGCGTACATTGGCTTTCTGCTGACAGAAGACGCAGCGCGACTGCTCCCTCATCTCGTTACTGTCCGCTGTGAATAGACGGTCAGCACCAGCACCGGACTTTGACTCTACCCCCGGTCGTCGGCCCCGTATACGGACAGAAACGACCGGGGTTCCGGGGTTTACTCTTACCGCAGCCAGTTCCGCAGGGTCTGCACCTCGATGAGTCCCTCCTGTGACTCAATCAGCTCTCCGTCAGGTTCGACCAGGAAATTGGCCGGTATGAAGCGAAACGTAAGGTGTTCTGTGAGCTCGCCTTCTTTATCCGCCAGGACGGTAAAGGGCAGGTTTTCCTCGGCGAGGAATTGCTCTACCGTCTCCAGGTTCCTTTCGGTTCTGGTGAGATTTACTGCGACCACATGCACTGAGTCCTGCAGCGCGTCGTAGTGTTCCTTCAAATGGCGCAGCTCGTGTACGCAGCTGGGACAGCCGGTGTTCCAGGCCACTATCAGGGTGGGTAAAGCGGTCTGCTCGGGGACCTCGCCCTGCAGTACAGCCATATCCCGCAGGGAGTGCATCAGGTTATTACTTTCTGACTCCCCTGCCCCGGTGGATCTGATGAGGATCAGTGCTATGACAACCAGTGCTACTATAACAATCGAGGATATCATGTGTCTTCGGTCCATAGTGCACACCCCTTACACAAATAAAGAAGTGATTCGCTCGAAGTATCCGGTCATGATCGCCAGTCCGAGGGCCGTCAAGATGGCGCCTGCGATCCGGTGAAGTGCGAAACCCCAGCGTTGAACGGCCCTGCTCATCTTCAGGGCCCGACGCCAGAGAACCGCAGACAAAACCAGCGGAAGCATCAACCCGAGAGCGTAGGACGAAAGAAGTGTGGCCCCGAATGCAATTGATCCCTCCACTGCCACGACCAGCAGCAGTGAGGCCAGGATCGGGCTCACGCATGGAGTCCAGGTCACCGAGAATACCGCCCCCATCAGCAGGCCGCTCTGATTTCCGCGCGGTGAAAGCCCCCCTCGACTGAATATGGGTATTTGAATCGCTCCGAGGAGATGCAGGCCGAATACCGTGACCAGTGTCCCGCCTATAATTTCAATATGGCGCTGGTATTCCAGCAGTGATTGCCCGACACCACCGGCAGCGAGGCCCAACAGCACGAAGATGACCGAGAATCCGGCCGCGAACGGCAGGATTCTCATCATATCTTGCCGGATTGACCAGCCTTGGCCCATGTTATCGGCATCTTTCAACAGGTACGCGAAAAGGCCCGGAAGCACCGGCAGTATGCACGGTGAGAAGAACGAGATGGCACCTGCACCAAATGCGCCCAGAACTGCTACCACAACTGGCTACCTCCATTCCACTCGCTTGACTATTCATTATAGCTGCAAAAGGGGAGCGGGGCAAATGGAAAGGGAAACTAACGGTGACAATGGTGGTGGAGCTCGCTGCCGCTGCCCAGCGGGAGTGAGATATGGCAAAGCGGGGAGGATTTCTGCTCGGCATATGCGTTTCATCTGGTGCGGGCATTCTCTGCGACAGTATTTTCCAGGGTGTGCTGAGCTTTCCCGCGCCCACCGGGCAGATTGTCAGTGCGAGAGGGTACTTATCGGGGATGCACCTCGGATATGGACGTGATCTGCCAGCTGCCATCTATCAATCCCAGATGACACTCAATCACCCAGTCTTCCTCTACCAGCTGACCGACCTCTGCGGGTATGTCCACGGAGATGCCGGATCCCTCCAGACCCAGGGGATCCGCCAGGCGGAGTGTGGTTCTCTCCACGTGCACGACCCGGTAGTGGCTTCCTTCCAATTCAAGGTCTGGGTTTGGCTGTCTCTCTTCCTCCTTCTTGCGCAGCAGCTCGATAACACAGTGGGCCCGCTGTACCTTGTCAGCGGAAGATGCAATCATTTGCACTGCACTGCGGCGCGTCATCTCATCTATGTACTCGCACTCAGCCAGCCAGTTGGACAGGTTTTTCAGCGTCGCTGGTAAGGAACGATGTATGCTTGCACTTACAGGAAGGAGCTTCGTGGTATAGGCTTCGAGGAAGCCACCAATTTCTTTGAATATCTTGTCAGGACCGAAGATGCGGCAGAAGCTGGCTGGCGCATCGGGCTCGGCCGGGCTGTTCAACCTGTCTTCTTCCTCCGGAGTCAGGTGCAGGGGACCGCAGTTGTCGAGATGATCTCTAAATTGATCAATTACCTTTCTGTAACGAGAGACAGTTGCCGAGCTGTACCTCCCGTTCATCGCACGCAGAAAGGACGCGAAGGTTTCTTCTATAGATGGCCCGGTGCTGGGTGAGATTTCTGTGTCTCGCTCTGGCGGTGGGGAAGCTCCTGTGCTCATGGGCGGATCCCATAGCATTCGATCCGGGCTTTCCAGCAGTGCGTCCTCGGGTACGAAGGTGATTCGCATACCCCACCCCGCGTGCGTGGCGAGCAGCTTCCCGAATTCCTCCAGGGAAAGCTCGTGACCATCGATGCGGATCATTGGTTCTCCCGCCGTTCCGCCATCGACAACCTGACAGCGGAGTGTTTCACCGCGCGTCATCCACTGCCGGTATCGCGGGTCATAGTCTATCTGGGGCCTTCCGGGTGGGATCTCCAATACCCTCCACTCCTCGGGGGGCAGTCCCTGGGCCACAATAATACTGTTGTGCTGGTGCAGTATTTCCGCATCAGACATCCCGGTGATCTTCTGGCCCAGCCACAATTCTGTGGGGGGAATCGACCGATCATTGTAGATTATTATTGCACGTTCTCCTTCTCGTGCGATCTTGACATCTTCCATCTTCGCGAAGTAAGGTCGTCGGATACGCATGCAATCTCTCCCATTCTTAAGTGTCCCGCTCCCAAACCGTATTCTACGTCGTTCGGGTAGCCCCTGTCTGTGGCACAAAGAGGCAGAGGCTTCTTTGCATCAGCTTTCAATGAGGATCACTTTCAGAGATGATCTGAGGCCTCGTCAAGAAATGTGCGGCATACCCTCTGCAGCCGGGAAATGGCACCGTAGGTCTCGCGGAGGTATTGCCGCCCCGCATCCGTCAGATGATAGGTTCGTATGGGCGGGGCCGATGATCGCATTGTCCACCTGGAATCCAGAAGACCCTGCTCTTCCAGGGAGGACAGATGACGGTAAATGGTGGTCTGATGTGGGGTGACAAAGGGTAGTCCCGTGACTCTCTTGGTGATTGCGTAACCGTGCTGTGGTTCCTTTGCAACCAGAGTGAGCAACCATCCCTGCAGCAGAGCGTCGGGCAACGCTGCTGCGGGAAGATCACTTTCGGTGTTCCGGAGACTTGGGTCATCCGCCATGGCCGTTTCCCCCTCACAGTCACGTGGGTACTGTAACGCCATATTCCACATCGTACGCGACACCTCCTGCTCTCGCATATGTGCGGTATGCAGGCACAAACCTGTGTCCCCGCCTTCCCATCTCCAATCATGCTCTCGGGACTATCGGACGGGTGATGGATGCAGTTTGCAGCTACTGGTGCAGTGAGAAGATGATGGCAGGAGGCTATCCTGTTCCGGGGAGTCGACTGGAAAGATGCTATGCGCCCATGGTGTGATGTGCACTTGGTGAAATTGCAGGAGGCGAGCCCCGGTGGGTGAGAGCATCACCGGACGATCTCGTCAAATTCCTCTTCGTCACCGACCAGTTCCACCACGATCTGGCGCGGCACACATATGGAGCGATTTCCCGGCCTGGTCAACCAGCCCGTGTGCACACAGATCTGGTCCGGACAGTCGGCCTCCGTGACCCGGGCCCGGTAACCTGATATCTTCACGAACAAGTAGCCGCTGCCTCCCTCTATCTCGTGCCGCTCTTCCGCCGGAAGCTCCACCTGCAGGAGGGGTTCGGTCTTTTCGCGGTCCAGGGATCTGACGACCACATGGGTGGCCTCACCTTCCCCTGAGCCGCCGCCCCACAGATAAAAGGCAGAACCCAAACCAAGAGCCAGCACCAGGCTGATCACGACCAGATCGCCTCTCGTCAGATAGCGCTGCATCATGCTTTTTTGCTCATTCAAGCGGGTGTCTCCCTCTCTGTCCGTATGCCCAGACGCATCATCTATGTTACTACGAAAGGAAGCCGGGCTTCGAGCCGCCTGAATCCCCTGTATAACACATTCTCACCGCTCTGCGCGGCTCTCAGTGGGGATGTCAATTGCGGCTCGGAAGAGAAGGTTTGCAGTACGATGACGAGAAGCCCATGTGTGGACGCTGTTTTGACGGGGGGTGTTTATCCTGAACTGTCCATTCTGTGATGGGAGCCTGGAGAGTGAAGGGGAGGTCGAACTGCTCAGGGGAGCGCACGTCGCCACCCGGCTGCTCTGGAATGCTAATCTTCGTGAACTCGTGGTTGCCGAGGTGTATCGCTGCCTGGGTTGTGGTTTCCTGGCTCTCTTTTCTGTTGGCGACAGTGGCGAGCCGACGCCCCAGGCAGAGCGAATCTCCTCTGATGTGAAGCAATGCCCGGAGTGCGGTGTGCGCAATTTCCGGCGGAAGAAATGTCATGCCTGCTGCTGCGATCTGCGGTGAAGGTCGATGGTGCACACGGGCAACCGGACCGCCCGCATTTGCCATCGCCCGCACTGAATCACCTGTCTGCAGGCTTGAATCCGCCCTCCCTATCGAGAAACCTGCGCAGTACCTTGCGGCCGCGGCGTCTGGTCCGCTCTGCCGTGATGATCGCCCGAACGTACCGCCTGAACCGGTCGAGATCGTCATTCAGCAGTATGTAGTCGTACTCTTCAGCCCTCCGGACCTGCTCGTCCGCGTTGTTGAGCCTGGATTGCATGTTTTGCTCCCTGGCTCGGCGAAGGATGCGCTGGCGCATTTCCTTCAGTGAGGGGGGAAGGAGGAAAAGACTGACGACATCGCCGCAGTATCTTCTCCTGTACTTGCGGTGCCCCTTGTAATCGAGCTCAATGACGCGGTCGGTATCACCGCACAGTACATCGGAGGGCGACCCGTAGTAGTAATCGTTGTAGACCCGTTCGTATTCAAAAATCTCTCCCGCTTCCACCAGCTGGAAGAATTCGTCTTCGCTTATGTAGTTGTAGTCGACGCCACCTTTTTCTCCCGGTCGCGGGCGACGGGTTGTGTAGTTGACTACCTTTCCGATGCCCGGCACGTCATCCTGGAGGTAGGAGAGAATAGTTCCTTTGCCCGAACCGGAGGGGCCGCTCACCACGAAAAGGATCGGATCGTGTTCCACGCACCACACCGCCTTCCTGCCTGCCTTCAGTCTACGAAACGATGCCCGCTTGGGCAACGGTGCATCTGTATTGCCGACTGTTTGGGGACATCATTTCAACAGGTCCAGTTCCCGACACAGAAAGGCCAGTATCCGGGCCTGACTCTCCACGATCTTGTGCACCGGCTTCCCTGCTCCGTGCCCCGCGTCCGATTCCACATGCAGGAGCACGGGGCGATCCGAAGCCGTGGCTTCCTCCAGGCGGGCGGCCATTTTTCTGGCGTGCATGGGATGAACCCGCGAGTCAGATAATGCAGTGTGCAGGTAAACTGCGGGGTATTCCTCTCCGTCACGGACGCGGTGATAAGGTGAATACTCGTACAGCCACGCAAACTGCTCAGGGTCATCTGCAGACCCGTACTCGGGAATCCATATGCCCGCTATAAGAAACTTGTGGAAGCGGAGCATATCGAGCAGGGGCACGCCACAGACACATGCCGAGAAAAGCTCCGGGCGCTGGGTCAGCGCCGCACCCACCAGAAGGCCGCCGTTGCTTGCCCCCATAATGCCCAGTCGACCGGAATCGGTATAGCCGCCGTCAATGAGGTGCTCGGCCGCAGCTGTAAAGTCATCAAACACGTTTTGCTTGCATTCCAACATTCCAGCGCGGTGCCATTTCTCGCCGTATTCGCTCCCCCCGCGGATATTCGCCAGGGCAAAAACTCCACCCCGCTCCAGCCACGGGATTTGAGTGGGTGAGAAGGCCGGGGTCCTGCTGATGTTGAACCCGCCGTAAGCGGTCAGAAGTGTGGGGCGGGGTCGATCAAATGACGTCTCGGCGTGGTGCACAACGAACATGGGTATGGTAGTCCCGTCACGCGATTCATAGAATACCTGATCAACCACATATTCCTCGGGATCAATGTGCTGCGTGCTCTGCATGACAATCTCGAGCTGCTGCCCGGGATTTTTCAGGTGATATACGGCCGGAGAGTGCAGAAAACTCTGCAGCACGAAATGGGCGCCCCCGTGTGAATCAGGACTCAGGTCTGATACTGTGCCGGCGACCGGAAGGGGAATCTCCTGCCAGTCAGAGCCGTCCAGGCGGCAGGAGAACAGCCTGTAGATCGCCTCGTCCAGAGCTGATACGATCAGTCGGTTGTCGCATATCTGCACATCCTTGAGCACGAGATCTTCTCGCTCTGCAATGACCTCCACCCACCCCGAAGGATCCGGGTCGGCCGGGTCAACGGCAATGACGCGATATTTTGGCGCCAGGTGATTGGTGAGGAGAAACAGGGTTCCGTCAGCGATGTCGCCGAAAAACAGTGCGTCCTTGCCGGTGATGACCGGGACAACTTCACCTTCTCTGGCTTCGTCGCGTACGTACACCTCATTGCGTGCCCAGCCCTCATTTGCGGTAAGAAGCAGCTGGCTGCCGTCGTCGCACATCTTCACCTGGTACATTTCCTCTTTTGGTCGATTGTGGCCGAAGATGACGGGATCTCGTTCGGGGTTGTCGCCCAGGCGGTGATGAAATACCTTCCTGTGGTAGTACTCTTCCCCGGCGGCAACATCCTGCCGTCGCGGGTAACGGGTGTAGTAGAAGCCCTCCCCGTCCTTTTGCCAGGCTACGCTGGCTCCGCGCGCCCGCTCTATAGCCAGCGGGAGATCCTGCCGTGTCTGTACATCAATTACCCGCAGCGTGCTCCATTCGTCACCGCGGCTTGAGCAACCGTAGGCCACACGTCGGCCGTCCGGAGATGGGTACCACCAGTCGAGGGAAATCAGTCCCGCAGGATCGTTCTCATTTGGATCGACAAGCACGTGCTCACCACCATCGCAGTGACAGCATAGCCGGGCCTGGTCTTCGTTTTTCCGCCGGTGAGTGTAAAAAAAGACCTCACCTACCTGCTCAGGTGAACGCACCTCTTCTCCGGAGAGCAGTTCGGCCAATCGCTTCCGGAACGAGTTCCTTTCGGGGATCTGCTCCATGACTCGGTCGGTTCTGTCGTTGTGCTGGCGTGTCCACTGCTCGGTGGCCTCGTCTTCACACGATTCCAGCCAGCGGTAAGGATCAGTTATCTTTACCCCATGCAACACATCCACCACCGCCTGCCTGGGGGCCGGTGGGGCGGCGGGAACCTTCATGGCTCCGTACTTTCGGTTGTACATCTTTCACCTCACATCATATCGGTGCGAATAACACCTAGAGTCTTAGGCGGTAGGGACTTCAATTCCTGCAAGTGGGCAGCTGGTCGTTTACCTGCCGCAAGTAAGATCGTGTTCTGTTCTGGGATAACGGGGTGGTGTGGAGTTTGCTCCGAAAGGTAGAAAACACCGATTCTTTCCCGACCCCTGGCAGGGGCACAACAACTCTTGCAGCATCTGACAGCCGTAAATGGTTCCTCATCCCCTGGCAGAAGTTCCCACCCTTGCGCCGGTGAGTTTGTGTCAGAATCCAGACCGCACCATGTAAAAGCAACAGCAAATACGAGGAGCAACCCGGGTGTTTGCACCACTGACGACAGGTGCTGCTGGTGCTGATAATAATCGGCTGGTGTTTTTTCTGGTGTCGGGGTTGGATTGCCAGGCAAGTCGATTCTCGGGCAGGATCCGGTATGGGCAGCCATTCTAACCGCCGCCTTTGTCGGCTATCTGTCGGCCCTGGGTGATGAGTGTTTGATCCTCGTGATAAAAGATGACGATGAATAATTATCGGATTCTGCAGATGCTGATGATTGCTACCGCCGGCTCTTGCGTGGTACATGAATCATCAGCTGGCGTATGGGGCTTATATTGCCGATGGGCTGGTCGGTGTTGCGGCCGGGCTGCTCCTGTCCGAGGATCTGGCCGACGCAGCGTATGCCGCCTCCTGGGACAGCGGTGATCCCACCGTGGGCGTTTCCAGCCTGGCGGGTTTCATATGTGGGATAAAAATCGTGACTACTGTACCCATGTTCGCGGGGATAGGAGGTAGAGGTGAAACCCTGGCCTGCACATCGGTGCTGATTGCGTTGGGCCTCATCTGGTTGGGCATATGACGAAGGGGGATGACCGGTGCCCGGAGATGCTGGTGATCAGTACGTTGGCCGCTGTTTTTACATTGCTTGCAGAGCCTGTTTATACGGGGATCGGAGGACAGTTGGGAATCATTGCCGCAGTGTCTGTTTTCAGCGATCGTGGGTACCGCAAGATCCTCATGCATTTGACTGAAAACCGCAAGGTCGAGTCCAGTTTTCACAGGGTCGGGTTCAGGACGAAGTCCGCGACAGACAGTGTAGAGGTGACTGTGCAAAACACATCCTACCGATTCACCTTTCCATGCCTGCGCAGCGCAGGTAATCTCATGATGCACCGGCGGAAAACCTGATAGCTTCGTATTCCCGGGGCGCTATATCGATCCCGGTTATCGCGGTTATCGTTGGTGGCATTCAAGGATCATTCGACGTAGAGGGTTTGCCGTTCAGAGTGAACTTGTCAACTCAACTCCGCCATTCAGCGATGTTCGATGGTATGAAGACCCATCCCTGAGAGGGCCGGAACCGCATTCTGCGCCGGCCTCATGCCCTTGCAGGACCCGGAGCAGTGATCGTACCCGGACTGAACGAGGGGATGGCCCTCTCATGACAGTCAGAAGGTCTCGCTCGACCGGTGACGAATTCAAGAGGGATAGGACCCGCCCGTGCTGGTACGTGATGCGGCATACCGGGTCGGGATTCGGGTGCGGATGGAGAGGAGAGCAGAAATGCACGACATCAAGATTGCGGGAGCACTGATCGTGGATGGAACGGGAGAGAAGGAGCGACGTGCAGAGATACTGATAAGTGATGGTGACATCGTGCAAATTACCGGCCATCCGACCACCGAAGGAGCCCGCCGGGTTATCGAAGGTGATGGGTTGGTGGCCTGCCCCGGATTCATTGATCTTCATTCTCATTCTGATTTTGCTCTTTTTGCTCACCCGGCGGCGGAGAGCAAGGTGCATCAGGGAGTGACTCTCGAAGTCACCGGTAACTGCGGCATGGCGCCGTATCCCCTGTCTGATCGGCACCAGGATGACCTGTTTGAGTATCTCGGAGGTCGCTCGGATGCCCTTCCATGGAACTGGACAGACCTTGACGGTTACCTGCAGTCCCTGGCTGAACGGGAGATTGCTGTGAACACAGCGCCGCTGGCCGCGCACGGCAGTCTCCGCCTTGCGGTTATGGGGTTCGCTGACAGAGAACCATCATCTTCCGAATTGCAGGAGATGCGGTCGCTTCTGCGTAAGGATCTGGCCGCCGGCGCTTTCGGCCTGTCCACCGGATTGATATACGCTCCCGGTGTTTACGCCGGAGCTGATGAGATATCTTCGTTAGCTGAGGAAGTGGCGCGCTCAGGAGGATTTTACGCCACTCATATTCGCGGCGAGACGGAAGTTCTGCTGGATGCGGTTGAGGAGGCGCTGTCCGTGGGGGAGGCCAGTGGGATACCGGTGCACATATCGCACTTGAAGGCCGCCGGCCGATCAATGTGGGGGAAGAGTGAAGAGGTGCTGCAGCGGATGGAGTCTGCCCGGCAGGCCGGCCTGGATGTCTCCGGCGATGTGTACCCTTACCGGGCGGGCAGTACCAAACTGTTGGCGCTGCTTCCGCCGCGCCTACTGGAACAGGGAGTAGACGGGCTGGTCGAAAGGTTGGGCAGTGACGATGAACGCCGGCGGATCCAGCACGAGATACGCGAGGGTTCGCCCGGGTGGTGGAATCCGGTGGGGGCGGCCGGCGGATGGGATGCGGTCATGGTGACCTCAGTGAGGAGTCCAGAGAACTCCCGTTACGTGGGCATGCGGGTCACCGAAATAGCCCAGTCCAAAGGGTGCAGTCCGTTGGATGCGGCGTGCGACCTGCTGGTGCAGGAGCGCGGTGCGGTGGGGATGATCATTTTCATGATGCACGAAGATGACATACGCACCTTTCTCACGGGCAAGAATGTGGCCGTGGGCTCAGACGGGTCGGCCACGGCACCGGGTCCGGCCCTGACGCACCCCCGCTCATACGGAACTTTCCCCCGGATCCTGGCGCGTTATGTGCGAAAGGAACAGCTGCTGGACCTGCCAGAAGCCGTACACCGGATGACCGGACTTCCTGCTGAGCGCCTGGGCTTGAAAGGGCGGGGATTTCTCTGTGAGGAGCATGCCGCTGATATTGTACTGTTCTCACCGGATGAGGTGGAGGACACCGCGACGTACGAATCCCCGCACAGCTACCCGCGCGGAATCGAACACGTACTGGTCAATGGAGTGTCAGTAATCGACGGGGGACATCACACCGGAGTGCTGCCCGGTAAGGTGCTACGCCGCACCAGAAAATGAACTGCCGGCGCATCATGGCCCCGGTCATGTGGGCGAAGATAGTGGGAGCCCGGCCCGCGGGAGACCGGACGTGTGTCCCGGCGGCGCGGGCCGGAGATTGATAGTGAGTTGGCACACCTGAGCTATATGTATCTAGTCCCCGTCCTCACCGGGTGCCTCATGCAGTGGGCGGTAATAGCTTTCCGACAGGTAGACGGCGGCCAGTGGGTTATGGCCGAGGACGCGGTCCTTGGCGGCCAGCACGGTGCAGGGAGCCTCTGAGTACTTGAGGAACAGACTGTCGTGTCCGACGCACAGACCGAGTACTATATTGAACTCTGTCTCTTCCTCATTGAGCAGTTCGGCCTGCCCAATTGAGTTGCACATGGCCTCAAATTCATCCGGCCGCATTATGTCTTCTTCACTTATGCCCGCGCATCGCTTGTCCACGCTTCCCGCCTTGCACATCACGCTGACCACGTTCAGGTCCATCTTCGCCAGGAATCGGGCTACTATACGGGCTTCTCTGCGCAGGCCGCTGCAAAATGCCAGTCCGACCCGCTGGTAGCCCGCCTTGCCGCAGAATCGACCTATCTCCTCCAGGCGAGTCCAACGACGATAACCGGTCTTTTCTATGTGGGCGGCCAGCTGGGCCAGCCGGCGGTTCCCCTCTTCCTCGTAGGCTTTCTTTGCCTTGTCCAGCCATCTGTCCTGTCGCATCGGGCAGCTGCTTGGTGCAGTGATTTCTTCGTCACTTGAACAGGCGCGTACCTCGCAGTGGGCGCAGATCGACAAATCCAACACCTCCCAGGTTGTTGAGGCCATCCATTGTTAATAACTTTGCCGCGGGAGCTGATATTCCTTCTCATTTGCGCCGATCCAACCCGAATGCAGCTGGCAATTCTTCGGGCGTCATCTGTTCTCATTGGGCTCGGAATGGCAGGAACTGATTTTTCAATGAAGAAGTTGGCATTGATGTGAGGCTTGGTCATGAGGGAGGAGGGGGACATGAAGTATCATGGGCAGTTCCATATAGCGCTGGCCCTGGTTCTGGTAGCCCTGCTCGGAAGCGCGGGGTGGGCGGGCCCGGCGTCGGATCTGGACGGTGAACAGCTGCATGCCCTCCGGCGGGCCCAGCTTATCGATTGGGTTGATTCAGACCTGCATTTTCCGGCGGTAGAAGCCAGTATCCTGGGTCGATGGGTGGGTGCAGCTGCACCTGTGCGGGCCGTGCTGTCTGCCCCCCTGGCCGAAATGGAGATCCTCAGCGCAGAGCGGCTGGGCGGAGGCGACAATGAACAGCGCGTGAAAGTGAGACTTGAGATCCCACTTGTGGATGAGCAGTACCGCGATACTGTTGTGCAGTGGCTTCTGGATAATGGTTATAATGCCGCTCTGCTGGGGATGACTGAGGAGGATTTTGCTGTACTGGCAGGGGAAATGGCCCGATCCCTGGCGGGCGCGTTGCCTCGCAAGGAGGTTGTTCACCGCGTGGAGCTGGTGGACGAAGGTGACGGGTGGCGGCTTCGGCGCCCAACTGTGCCGCTGGAACTTGGCGCCTCCCTGCAGCGGCTGAGACGGGAGGCCGAGGAGGCGCTGGCCGAGATATTTGCTGCGGCCGGCAGGAAGCTGCCGGACGATGCACCGGAACCATCTGCGGTGGATTCCGCCGAGCCCATATGGAAAGCGACCCTGCCGGGCGATGGCCTGCCGGAGCGGGGCGTCCTCCAGACCGGTGAGGGCGTACTGTATCGAACATCCGAGCAGATAGGACTCATTGATTCCCACAATGGAGAGGTCCTGTGGAGCAGGGATGATGAGATCCGGGATCCAGGACTGCACGCGTGGAGCGTGGAGGGGGATTTTGCTGTCTATTCGCACGAGGGTGCTGATGGGAGACTGTACCTGAGGCGGGTAAGCCTGACGGACGGCCGCACCAGTTGGGCGGAGCCAGCGGCCGGAGACCGGGATGTAGGGATACTGCGTTCAATCGGGCGGTCCGGGGCGCTGCTGCTTCTTCACGGTACATTTTCCTGTCCCGATGTGCCCGGCCAATATGAGTACGGTACAGCCGCCCACTTGTGGGGTAATGGGGCTTCGTCGGTGACAACGACCGCATTACACCTGCTGTTTGACGGGATGAACCTCTATGAGGCTGTCGCTTCTGCCATCGATTCTCCGCTTGCTGTGCGCCGGCACTGCCTGCGCTCCGGACAGCTGCTGTGGGAGACCTCCTACTGAGATCGCACTGAGGAGCAGGTGATCATGTCGTTTGAGCTCGTTGAAGGTAAGCTTCTTCTGGGCACCACCGGTTTTTGCGATGACGGGTCATGTGACAAAGTGCTGGCTTTCAGCCGCGAAGGAGAGAGACTATTTGGGCGAGATGGGTACCTCGAGCATGTATATGGTGAAATGGCGG
>PWGR01000289.1 GCA_003554565.1 Clostridia bacterium | reverse complement strand
GACGCAAGCACAAAATATCGCGGCCTACATTCCGACCAACCTGATCTCCATCACGGACGGACAGATCTACCTTTCCCCCGAGCTTTACCAGCGCAACCACCTGCCGGCCGTCGATGTCGGAAAATCGGTTTCCCGGGTGGGCGGCAAAACCCAGCTGCCCGCCTACCGCATTGTGACCGGCGACCTGAGACTCTCCTATGCCCAGTTCGAAGAACTGGAGATGTTCGCTCGCTTCGGCACCCGCCTCGACGAAAAGACGCGCGAAACTATTGAACGCGGCCGTCGCGTGCGCAAGGTGCTGACTCAGCCCGAGCGGCAATCGCTGACCATCCCGGAACAGATCGCCGTCTTGCTGTCCGTTGCCGAGGGACTCTTCGATGCCATGGATGTAGAGGTGATTCCTGCAGCCGAAGCTGAGGCCCGACAGGCTGTGACACAGGATCTTCCCGAAATCTGCCAGAGAATCGAAGACGGCGAACAGCTCCCGGATGAGGACCAGGCCGCCATCGTCGATTCCGTCCGCCGCGCGCTGCAGCCGCTGAAACGGAAGGCGAAAGAACCCAATGCAAACACCCCCGGCGGATGACCCAATGGATAGCACCGGAAAGCAAGCTCAGGAGGCTTGAGGCATGAGCTCCACCCTGCAAGCACTGCAACAGCAAATCACCAGCGGCGAGGATCTTTCCTCGATTGTCAGAACGATGAAAGCCCTGGCCGCCACCAGCGTGCGCCAGTATGAAAGGGCGGCCGAATCCCTCGATGATTATTTTCACACTGTGCAACTTGGGCTCTCCGTGGTCCTATCAGCACACGGCGAGATGCCGGCAGATCCGGCTTCCGATCCGGACCGGCCCATTCTCATGCTCATCTTCGGCTCCGACCACGGGCTGGCCGGCCGCTTCAACGAACAGATTGTTTCCTACGCCCTGCAGGACTACTGGTTCGAGGGCGAAGAAGGGGAAGATTTGCTGCCGGAAAACCGGCTCATTGCCGCCGCCGGAGAGCAGGTCGTAAGCCGTGTCAGTGCCGCTGGCGCGGACATGATTGATACCTTCGGCATACCCGGTTCGATCGGCGCAATTACTCCGTTTGTCCAATTTCTGCTGGAGAGAATTGAACGGTGGCGTTCTCAGCAGGGAGTGCAACGGGCTCTGCTCTTCTACAATCGGCCGCTAACCGGCGGGTTTCATCCGCAAACCGAGACCCTGCTTCCCGTCAGCCCCGATGACCTTCGGCAGACGAGACTCCGCTGGCAGTCGCCCTCCCTGCCCACCTTTACCATGGCGCCGGACCAGCTCCTGTCCGCTCTTCTGCGTCAGTATTTCTTTGTCTCTCTTTACCGCGCGTGCGCCCTCTCCCTGGCCGCCGAGAATGCCAGCCGCCTGACAGCCATGCAGGCCGCAGAAAAGAACATCAATGAGCGACTCGATGAGATCAGGATGGCCTTCCAGCAGCAACGACAGGCCGCCATCACCGAGGAGTTGCTCGACATCATCTCCGGGTTCAGGGCAGTCCGGGGTTCGCAGGACTCCTCTTCCGAGTAGCCCGTGTATCTCAAAACCCCTCTTATTTCGCCCCGAGGAGCGGCCCGGAGCGGCCAACCTCGCAGCCATGTCGCTTGAAGCCAGGGTGATTTTCCAGGGGTTCGTGTTTTCCAGATCAGGACAGATAACGGGAAATTCCCGCACAAAATCTGCGGGGTCTTCTGCGAAAAGAGTGCGGCGTTCCAGCTGCAGCTCGCAGTAGTCCTGGCAGGTGCTCAACTCCGTGCCCCTCTGCATGATGGACGAGTAAAGGAATGGCGGGCCCATCCGGGGATATCCGCGATTCTCGATGTAGCCGTCATTCAGATTCTCCAGTTCCACCAGGAGCCGTCCCATTCCATCTACGGCGTCAACGCCATCCTGATCAGTGCTGCCGTGCGCTGCCCTCCCGAAGACCCCACCGTCGCCCTGGAAAATCCCTTCTTAAAACGCACGGCCCAAAACTCCTCCGGCTGGGTTGAGCGAAAAAATGGGGTCCTCGGGAATCCTACTTCGGCTCCAGGTCTCTCTCCCGAACGTCAAGGGACCAGGTCTTCACCCTGTCCTCATCCTTCCGGACATCGATGTCCAGGATCCTCCCATCCTCCGACCAGCGTATGCGCTCTATGGGGTCGGTCAGTTCCTCCCGCAGCACCTCAGTAAAGCGGATTGAATCGTCCTGCAGGTAAATGTCCACCTCAACAAATCCCGGGCCCCACTCCGTCCATGCGAATGCCAGATACTCATCATCCGGCGACCAGGCCAGGTGGTCGACTGTTCCCGGGATCACATCAAGGAAGGCCACCTCGCCGGACTCTGTGTCCAGCACGCCCACCGCAGTGTCCTTGGTGGCAACCGCGTACGGTCGCGTCATGGTCAGAGCCAGTTTCTCGTTATCTGAAGTAAACAGAAACTCACCGCTCTGGAGGAAGTCCTCCGGTCCCATCTGCAGGTAGTGGCGGAGGCCTTCCCAGTCGAACGGGTGCTCCGCCAGGGCGTCTATCAGCCGTGCAGTGGAAATGTCGATTTCTCCGGCGATGTCAAGGGTGGTCACACGATGAGCACACTCCGGAAGGTGCGCGTTTTGCACTGTAATCTCCTCACCGCGGAAGTCAAGAGTCACCGGAGTTTCTGCATCGAGCTTCTCTTTCTCCTGCAGCACAATGTGCGCCTCATGCAGGCCGTCGCATACTGCGACCTCACGCAACGCAGCAAATGACGAAAACAGTGTCCGGGGAGCGTCCATCTCTGCAATGGTCAGTGCTTTGGGGTCCCCGGCGAAGGTCATCTGTACCGTAGTCTCGCCGGTCGACACCTCCCAGTCATCGAGCAGCCCGGAAAACTCCGCCCGGAAGTCAACGTACTCTCCCCGATCCGCCGTCCTGAAGACCTCTTCCGCAAGGGCGGCAGAAAAAGCATCGAAGTCCCCAACGGAAATGCGGGGATGCTCGATCACTACCGATGCTGTGATTCTGTCTCCATCCCGCTCGGCCGCTCTCACCGATATTTCCAGATCCTCAAAACCGGCAAACACGTTGGAGTCGTGCGCGATGTGGTGTTCAGAAGTGAGAGTGCGGAGACCCAGCTCCAACCTGAGCTCCTCCTCCAGATCGTCCGAGAGGTGCTCACTCATAGCATCACGGTCTCCCGCCGCAAAGGCCCCCCAGAAGGCCTCGGCCACCTCCATCACCTCGGGCGGAATTTCCTCTTCCTTTCCGTGCTCGGGTGCATCAACCTCGTCTTCGGGCGGTGCAGCGCCGCATGCGGCAAGAACGGAGAGAAAAATTCCCATCAAAAGAACCACATACACCGGCGCGGCAATCCTCTCGAGCAATGCCTTCACCTCCGCGGGGCTCCTCCTGCGCGGATTCCTTCTATTTTGGAGCCGGGGTGATCTCATGTTGAGGTGTTCGCGATCCCGCAGGCGCCTCCCTGCCTGCATCGACAGGAAGTTACAACCTTCCCGGCAGGCTGGCAGCCCCATACTCAAGAGGTATGCGCAATGAATGGCAGAAAGTGCACTGAACCTGCATCATGCATCTGGGTCAACCCAACAGCTCCCACATACGATCCGTCAACATTGCCAGAAGCTCGGTGAAATTCATCATGTCGAGGTCCATGGCAAAGATCGACATGTAGCAGGCGGCCAGTATGAGGCAGGCGAAGAATGCAATCCACTCCCTCCAGCTCTCGTCGGCCAGCTCCGGCAGATGCACAAGTGTGATTATGAGGATGGCGCAGACAGTATACAGCATATCCTCACCTCTGAACCGGCGGGCCGATCAGCCCGGCCCGCTTGATGACCACCTGAACATCTATGTTGACCTCCAGCTCGGGAAATATTTCATCCCAGTCATCCTCGATCTCCCACCACTCGTGGGGTTTTTTGCGGTATATCAGGTTGCCCAAGCCGAGCACGTCTGATCCGAGTTCCTGAGACCTGCTGATGGTCTTCTCGATGTCTGCCCGCAGGGCCTCGGCAGACCGTCTCCGCAGGGAGTCAATGAACTGGTCATCCCGCAATATCTCGTGATCCCCGGTGTACTCCTGTATTCTCGTTCTGGCTTTCAGTTCGATATTGATCCCCACCTCATCGCCCTCCACCACCGGGTACATTCTCGCTTTCTCTGATATGGTTTCGAGACCGACAGTGGCTCCCTCTTCCCCGGGTGAGGGGACGAGATACGAAGACTGGTGCTCGCCGCCGACCAGATGCCAGCCCCTGATCTCGTCCGGCTCAAACCACCCCCGAAAGACATCATCGACAAACGCGGCGGCCCCGCCCAGCCTGACGGGAGGAACGACCATATCATCGTCATTACCATCCTCTCCATGGCTTCCCCCCTCTTCATCCGCAACCAGCACTTCTGCCCGGCCTATGAGTATCTCGAAACCGGGCTGTTCCAGTTGATTGTAGACCTCGGAGAGAAACATGGCGGGAAAAATGTTCGCATCGAATTGAACCGCCGTTATCTGCCGCTGCAGGCCCCGCGCGCCGGTATCTTCCAGGGGGAACTCGGCTTCCATGAGCTTTCTCACATCGCCCTGCACCACCAGCGGGCGGGAGATCAGACGGAGCTGGCGTTCTCTTTCCAAAAAATCAAGCACAGGACGCAAACCGGACCGGGCCAGCTCTTCTGAGAAGACAGTGACGATATTGTGTCCCCAGAACAGCTCTCTCGACGTACCCTCCACCAGATGTTCCCGTGCATGAAAGGGGGTTTCGCCATAGGCGGACAGGACCCAAAACGGCCTCGGCTCGCCCGGGTCCGGATTGCCTCCCGCATGTGCTTCTTCTATCTGTCCCATTACGTGGGCGATCTGCACGGTAATCTGGTACAATTCGCGATCGGGATCGTAGTCAAATGCCGTGGCCAACACGTAACCCCGCATTTCCGGGTCGCGGCGATCCCAGCACCCCACACCTGCCATGAGGAGCGCGATAATCAGAAAAGCAGCAACGAGTCTACCGCACATGATCGCTCCTACTTCCCCTGAGAACATGCACCGCATACGGCAGTCCGACCGTCAGGAGAAACACCAGCAAAACCCACGGCCCGTACAGGTCGGGGTGGTAGAATGTGCGCAGCTGAAACAGATCGCGCCAGGTATGATTGGCGTTGGTGAGCACAAACAGAAACACTGGACCGATGAGCGGACGGTATGTCCTGAGGCCGAGCAGCTGCGAGAGCCCTTTTGTCGCACAGTACAGCAGTACCGACACCCCAATGAACGTCCCGAAGGCCCAGGCGAAAATAGCAAATATCTCCACCCGCTCGAGAAACTCGCTCAGCTGAATGGTCCGGATCATGGTAAACAGGGGAAAGACGGTCCGCGCTCCCTTGTGCGGCCCGAGCACCACTACGACGACGAGAGAGGCGATGATCAGCATGATCGTGGACAGGGTAAAGGAGGCCATGGAGATGCGCAGGACCTTTCTGGGCTGGTTGAGTGTACGAGTCAGCATAGTGAGCACCAGGAATCTGGCAGCCGCACCGGTGGGAACCACCGATGCCCGCAGCGGCGGGCCAAACCCCCGGGCGAGGACCGGCTCAAGGTTGGATAGGCCGTCGGCGAACAAAGGAGTTGAAATCAGCAAACTACCCAGCAGGATGATGAAAAAGACCGGCATGACCAGATCGGCACAGCGCCCAATGACCTCTATGCCCGCATGTGCCGCAACCGCACCGAGGACTAACACCGTGCCCAGCACAAAGACCAGCGGGGTTTCCGTGAGAAAATCAATGGTGATGACCGCAGCGTATATTCGCCCCTCGGCCGCGGCCATGTGTAGAAACACGAATATGAGAAATGCACTGACCACCTTCCCCACCCACCTGCCGAGAAGATTCTGCATGTAATCCACCGCGGTCATATCGGGATACCCCTGCACAGTGCGGCAGATGAGGTAGAGCAGCAGGGCGACCGGAAAGAAGGATATCACTGCAGCGACCCACGCGTCCTGCAGGGCATCAGCACTGGTCAGAACCGGCAAAAATGACATCAGCACCGTCGACCTGATCATAAAGAGTATAATGAACAGCTGCCGGTTGTTGATCTTCTCTTCAGGTTGTTTCAATCCTCACCCACCCTCCCTCGATCTCTGGCTGGGATCGGGCCGGACACTGTAGGAGGGGTCCTCGCGCTGCACATCGCGCTGGCCCAGGAATTTGGGTCGTGTAGGGAGTTTCCAGTGCCAGAGCCGCACTATGTTGTCCTTCATGTCCCGCAGCACAAAGGGAGCCACGGGGGTCAGGTACGGCACGCCAAAAGACCGGAGCGAACAGAGATGCACAGCCAACAGGAGAAGAACAAACTGAATCCCGAAAATACCCAGCACGGCTCCTGCAATCGTGAATATAAACCGCACCAGGCGCACGGCTATCCCCAGGCTGAAGATGGGGGTTACAAAGCTGGCGATGGCGGTCAGGGCGATGACAATCACCACCGAAGGCGCAACGATTCCAGCCCGGATGGCGGCATCGCCGATGATCAACGCACCGACAATGCTCAGCGCCTGGCCGATGGCCATCGGCAGCCGCACCCCGGCCTCCCGCAGCAGTTCGAAAAGCCCATCCAGGATCAATACCTCCACGAGAACGGGAAACGGTACGCCTTCTCTCGCGGCGGCGATACGTATGAGCAGATTCGTGGGCATAAGCTCCGGGTGAAAGGTCACTACCGCCACGTACAGGCCTGGGACCATCATGGCCGTCAGAAAAGCACCTATCCGCATAATCCGCGTAAATGCAGCCAGGGGGAACTTCTCGTAGTAGTCATCGGGCGACTGCAGCATCATGACCAGCTCCGTCGGCACGAG
The DNA here is from genome assembly GCA_003554565.1 of Clostridia bacterium. GTDB lineage: Bacteria > Bacillota > Sulfobacillia > SLMV01 > SLMV01 > PWGR01. Next base: position 1,019 of record PWGR01000289.1, on the reverse strand, counting down.
GAGGGCATACGGGGTCCCCTGCGTCAGTATGGCCACCCGCCCCTCCACCAGACAGGCGCAGACCTTGTCGGGCCTCTCCGTCTCCATAACCGTCGGGAAAATGCTCAGGGGCTGGTCCTCGATGAACTCCTCTATGAAACCGCTCTCCAGAATGCTGTCGGTGTCTATCCGGTTGAGCCGGCCCCGCACTTCCTTTATGAGGCCCTCGTTAGCCAGTCCCTTGATGTATACCATTTCCACCTTGGTTCGCGTCAGGCGCCCGATCTGAATCTCCTCGAACCACAGATGAGGCACACGTATGCGGTGCCTGATGAGCGACGTGTTCGTTCGCAAGTCCTCGACGAAGGAATCCCGGGGGCCACGCAGAGTTTGCTCGGTGGACGGCTCGCTGATGGCCCGGGAGGTCTTTCCCTTGGAATCGCACAGAAGGGCGGTACTTTGGCCGTCAATCAACACACAGGTGTCGCCAATGGATATATGATCAAACAGGTCAGCCAGGTTGTCTGCCTCCACCACGTCATGCACGGGCAGCAGATCATTCAGTACATTTGCAGCGGAGATGTCAAGTTTTCTCAGCCACCGGTCCCTGATGCTCTCAACGATCAAGCTGTGAAGCATTTCGTCGATTACCGCCTCTTTGATCATTCCGTCCAGGCATACTATGGCAGCGTCAACCGTAGCCCCGATACGAAATTTGCGGATGATCAGATCAGAGCTGGACCCGGTGATTTTTTCGATCAGATCGATATTGGCCTGCAGCTTCTTGCTCAACTTCATCTGCTGGAGCTTTTCCTGGCGCTTCTCGATGTCATATTTTTCATGCCACGGGTCGCGTCGTCCTTTGGCGAACCCCCGGAGAATTTTCTGCAAGAACCCCACGATATCCCCCTCATCGGCACAGTGTCTGGCAACAGAGCATTAGTTAGGATGTTTCTTTCCCCCGCACCTATGCGCAACCCGGCCCGAACATTCCGGAAACGGGGGTCAAGCCTCCCCTATTGCTCCCAGAAAGAGACGAT